>DNOQ01000395.1 GCA_003501665.1 Bacteroidales bacterium
GGCGGTTTGAAAAGAATTCCCGTTTCCGCTTTTCTGAGCATCTGAATGTCATTGTAGGAATCACCAACCGCAATTACCTGGAAATTCAGATTCTGAAGCGCTTCAACCACTTTCATCTTTGCATCCGGCTGACGCAGATTGTAGTCTGTAATAATACCTTCTTCATTTATTGTAAGATGATGACAGAACAGAACAGGCCATCCCATTTTCTGCAGAAGGGGATCAGCAAATTCCCTGAATGTGTCCGATACAACTATCATCTGCGCTTTTCCGTGAAGCCAGTTTATGAAATCGAGTGCTCCCGGCATAAGTTCCAGAAGAGAAATAACAGTCTGTATATCCTTAATGGTTATTCCATGGTGATGAAGTATTTCAAGCCTTCTCTTCATGAGGGCATCATAATCATTTATATCTCTGGTGGTAAGCTTCAGCTCATCTATTCCTGTCCATCTTGCAACATTTATCCATACTTCCGGTACAAGCACACCTTCAAGATCACAACAAATAATATACATATCTCATTCTGGTTTAATGGTTTTTAAGAATATAACCGGTGAATAAATCATAATCATTTTCCATGATTATATAATCTTCTTCAATATCTGTAAGATTTTCCAGTGATGGGGGAGAAGAGGGAGTATGATTCAGAATCATCTTTATTTCTTCAGGAAATTTTGCAGGATGAGCAGTTTCGAGTGATATGTACACCTCATCTTTCCTTACTCCTGAAGATTCTTCGGCAAGATAATATTCAAGGCCTTTCCATGCAACCGCTCCATGAGGTTCAAGAAGAACACCATGATTGTGGTAACAGGCTGAGATGGTTTCCCTTGTCAGTTTATCAGATATACTCGTGCCATAAAAATCCCTGTGCATCTTTGCAAGATCCGGAGGTTTCAGAATAGTACCTGCTTCATTCATTATCCCTCCGTACAGGGCTATAATTCTGGCAAGATTACTTGGATGTCCCACATTCATTGCATTTGAAATGCAATTAAGCGATGGTGATATTATTTTATATGTTCCGGTTTTCAGATATTCAGGGACCTCATTGTTATCATTTGTCGCTATTATGAATCTTTTCACCGGTAATCCTGCTTCCCGGGCAATTATGCCTCCCATAAGATTTCCATAATTACCGGAAGGTACACTGAATATGACGGGATTGTTTCCTGTCCGGGACCAGGCATAAATATAATAGACCGACTGTGGAAGCAATCTGCCGATATTTATCGAATTTGCCGATGTGAGACAAAGCTCCCTGAGAGATTTGTCGAGAAATGCTCTTTTAACTATCCGCTGACAGTCATCGAACTTTCCTTTAACAGCTATAACCCTGATATTGTTTTTAAGGGTTGTCATCTGTTTCCTTTGTGTATCACTGACTTCATTAACCGGGAACAGAATAATGACATCAATATTTTTAAGTCCGTGAAATGCACTTGCAACTGCACTTCCTGTATCTCCCGAAGTTGCGGTAAGAATTGTATAATGACGTTTTTCAGATGAAATGAAGTGATTCATCAGTCGTGCCATCATTCTGGCGGCAAAATCCTTAAATGATGCAGTGGGGCCACGGTCGAGCCTCAGGATAAAACACCTTTCAGTAACCGGTTCAACCGGTACATCAAAATTATAAGCATCCCTGCATAAAGAACTCAGATCATTTTCCTCTATTTCAGCACTAAGGAATTTGTTAAGTACATGAAACGCGATTTCATGATATTCTTTTCCGGTGAAACTACTCAACTCCTCCCTGCAAAGATGAGGGATAATTGACGGCATGTATAATCCCCCGTCCGGCGCTATACCATTCAGCAGTGCTTCCCGGAATGTTACCTCCGTTGCCCTCAGATTTGTGGAATAATATTTTAATATTTCTCTCACAACTCACAACTCACAACTCACAACTCACAACTCACCTCTAAACATTCACAACTCTCATCAGATCAGAAAATACACCCGCTGCAGTAACATCTGCTCCGGCTCCATAACCCTTGATGACCATAGGAAGTTCACGGTATCTTTCCGTTGTAAGCAGAACTATATTATTGCTTCCTTCGAGATAAAACGAAGGATGTTCCGGACCTACATCCACCAGGCCTACTTTTGCGGAACCCTGGTCGAGGGTTGCGAAGAATCTCCATTTCCTGTTCTTCTTTTCAAGTTCAATTCTCTTCTTTTCAAATTCTGCATCGTATTCTTCGACCTTTACATAAAAATCATTTAGATCGCCCTTAAAACATTCGTCAGGCAGGAACTTGCTTACGCTTACATCTCCCAGTTCAATCTCATATCCTGCTTCCCGGGCCAGGATCAGGATTTTCCTTACAACATCGGTTCCGCTCAGATCGATCCGGGGATCAGGTTCTGAATAGCCTTTTTCCTTTGCCTTCTTAATTGCTTTGCTCAGAGGTAATGAGCTGTTCATCTCATTGAAAATGAAATTGAGAGTTCCCGACAGCACCGCTTCAATTTTATAGATTTTGTCTCCGCTCAGAACCAGGTCGCTGATTGTTTTAATTATCGGCAAACCGGCTCCTACAGTCGTTTCATACATAAACCTGACACCCTTCTCGGCTGCCGTGGTTTTGAGATAATTATAATATAAATAATCAGAAGAGCAGGCAATCTTGTTAGCTGTAACAACTGAAATATATCCTGCAAGTACTTCACCATAATGTGCGGCAACCTTTGAATCGGCAGTGCAATCGATAAATACTGAATTCCTGAGGTTCATCTCTTTCATTCTGTCGATAAATTCAGTAATATCTGCTTTTTCTCCGTCAGTTTTAAGCATCTCTCTGCAGGTTTCAAAGCTGATGCCTTTTGTTGAAGTGATCATTTTGCGTGAGTTGGTTATTCCCATTAGTCTCACATTCAGCTTATATTCTTCCAGAAGAACCCGAAGCTGTTTCTGAAGTTGTCGTATGAGGCTGTTGCCGACAAGCCCTGTTCCGGCAAAGAAGAGGTTCAGTTCCTTATAGCGTGAAAGGAAGAATCCGTCGTGTATAACATTCAGTGCTTTTCTGAGACTTTCATTTTTGATAACAACCGAAATATTCAGCTCGGAAGAGCCCTGTGCCGTGGCAACGACATTTATGCCATTGCTTCCGAGTGCTCTGAAGAGTGTAGCCGATATTCCGGGTGTGTTTTTCATCTTTTCTCCCACAATGGCAATGATCGACATATTCTTCTCGACAAGTATCCTCAGTTCGTTATTCCTGCTTATTTCGGCATTAAATTCTTTCGAAATAGCTTCTGTTGCAGCATCACTGTCTGATGGTTTTACGGCAAATGTTATTGAATATTCAGATGATGCCTGTGTAATAAGGATAATATTGACTTCACTTTTTGCCAGTGCTCCGAATAATCTTGCCGATGTACCCGTTACGCCAACCATTGCAGGTCCCTGAAGAGAAACAAGGTCTATATGATCGATCGATGAAATGCCTTTGATCGGGCTTGTACCGTGATCAAAAGGTTTGTTATTTATAAGAGTACCCTTCGCTTCGGGATTAAAAGTGTTTTTTACCAGAACCGGAATATTTTCCCTGAAGACCGGCCTGAGAGTGGGAGTGTAGATCACTTTGGCGCCGAAATGAGAAAGTTCCATGGCTTCGGAATAGGAGAGGCTCTCTATCGTATATGCCCTTTCAACCTTCCTGGGATCTGCTGTCATGAATCCGTCCACATCCTTCCATATCTCAAGTATTTCTGAATTTAATGCTGCGGCAACAATTGCAGCAGTGTAATCAGAACCTCCTCTTCCAAGAGTGGTTGTGTCTCCATTATGATTACTTGCTATGTAACCCGGCATAACCACCAGTTTATCTGATTTCTCAAGTGCCGATATAAGAAGAGGATTTGTTGAACCGAAATCGACAACTGCATTTCCCGGCCTGCCTTCAGTCCTGATCAGTTGTCTTGAATCCATGTAAACCGATCCTTCAAGGAAAAGGCTGATGATATGGGATGAGATTCTCTCACCGGCAGCAAGCACCTGATCGAGAGCATGTTTTGTAGATTCACGCAACAGGAATAAGCCTCTCAGTATTTCACCAAGTTCACTGGAAATATCCTCAATCCATTTAAGAGCCTTTTTCTGATCATTTTCATCAGATAAAAGTTCTGTTGCAAAATCCCTGTGAATGATAATCAGCTTTTCAAGTTTCTCAAGATATTCTCCTCTGCCCTCTGCGGCAAGCTCTGCTATCTGAAGAAGCTGGTCGGTGACTCCTTCGAATGCTGATACAACAACCACACACGGAAGGGATCTGGATCTGATTATTTCACCTACCCCCCTGATCCGGTCGGGTGTCCCGAGAGATGAACCCCCAAATTTCAGTACTTTCATTAGATTGTTCCAATCTTAATCAGCTTGATGATGCTTTTTCAAGCCTTTTCAGAATTGAGAAAATAAATGCTGCAGATATTAAACAGCATATTATAAATACAAGCCAGAGATTGGTCAGTTTTACTTTATCCCATAGCAGGGTTCCGACAAACAGAAGCTTATTTCCAACAGCTGTTGCCAGCAGCCAGCCACCCTGCATAAGCCCCTGGAATCTTGAAGGAGCTACTTTGGAAACAAATGATAATCCCATCGGGCTCAGGAATAGTTCAGCAACAGTCAGGATCAGGTAACTGCTCATAAGCCAGTAGGGAGATACCCGGTCGGCATCTGCAGCCGGCAAACCTCTTAAGGATGCAGGTGACGGAGCGCCGATTGAAGCGATCAGGATGATAATGAATCCTATGGCTGCTATGATCATTCCGATACCGATCTTTTTCGGGGTCGAGGGCTCTTTTCCTTTTGCATTCATCCAGGCGAAGAATCCCATCACAGGAAATGTAAGTGCCACAATAAAGAGCGGATTGAACGACTGGAATACTTCCGGTACAATGGAATTCTGAGACCCGAACTGGTTGAGAGCAAGGCCATATAAGCCTGTCGGATCGAATCCCTTAACAAAGAAAAGGATAAAACTCATGGCAATCAGAAGCAGAATTCCCCCGAGGATCCGTATGACAGGTTTGACATTTTTATAAATTATCATCACGATACCTGCTATTGCACCTACAACAGCCAGCATGGAGATGAGTGTGAAGAAGAGATTTGTGAAAGGACCTACCTGTTTTACAGTGTAATCCCTTGCAAAAAGTGTAAGTGTCAATCCGTTCTGGTGGAACGACATCCAGAAAAAGACTACCACAATGAAAACCAGAACAAGTGAGGTAATCCTTGGCCGTTCTTCCTTAGTTGACGTTAATATGATCCATGTTACGAATCCGGCGAATAAGCCAAAGGCAAATCCTGTTGGCCAGTCAATCTGCTTCAGAAGCTGTAAGACAGAAGCTACTGCAACTATTGCTAATACTGCTGAGATAAGAGGTATCGGTTTAAAATCGATTTTTTCTGTCGCGACAGTGGCAACTTTAACTTCCTTGTTGGGAAGGAATTTGTTGAAGATAACATATACGAGCAGTGACAGGATCATGGCTCCGGCGGCAACTCCGAAAGCATAATTATATCCCTTTGAAAATACTTCAAGGTAATCATTTGCAAATGCTGAAAGATCAGTTACCGATCCGCTGAGATTTACTCTGTCAGCCAGCTGCTGGAATACTGAAGCATCTGTCAGAGTCCCGTTGTTAAACTGGTGACAGAGAGATGGTAAGCTTGCATCATGGGCAAAACCGTTTGCCTTCAGCCACCAGTTCCTCATGCCGTTGGCGGCATAAGGTGCAAAAAAGGCTCCGACATTAATCCCCATATAAAAGATCATAAATGCTGTATCCCTTAGTTTGGAATATTTCGGATCATCATACATCTGACCGACAACTGCCTGCAGGTTGCCCTTGAAAAGTCCGTTCCCGAGGGCAATTATCATTAAACCAATAATGGTGATTGTCAGCGACATGCCGGGAACAGCCATTATAACATAACCGGCAAACATTATTATTATTCCGGCCAGTATTACAAGTTTGTATTTCTTCGTGGCATCAGCCAGTATACCTCCGACCAGGGCAAGAGCGTAAATGCTGAAATAAAACCAACTGTAAATATCTCCTGCATTCTTTGCTGCCAGACCATATTTTGCCTGAAGAAAAAGCACCAGTATGGCCATCATTGTGTAGAAGCCGAACCTTTCTCCCATATTTGAGAAAAAGGCTACGAGCAGTCCTTTTGGATGATTTTTAAGCATAAATTCAGTATAGGTTTGTTAATAATCTAATTCATACCAGGCTGATTGCCAGCTTGTTTAGCCGGAGACCTTTCGTAAACTGCCGGTGTCCGGACGGAAACAAATATATCAATCTTTTTTTATTAATGGTTTAAGAGATTAAATTTGTACCAAAATGTGATGCTGATATGAAGATATTCCGATCAGGACAGATCAGACTGATAGATGAATTCACCATAAAGAATGAGCCGATTTCTTCGATAGATCTTATGGAACGTGCTGCATCAAAACTCTTTGAATGGTATACTGAAAGATTTCCACGCTCCTGCCGTATCCTTATCTTTGCCGGCCCCGGCAATAACGGCGGTGACGGACTGGCACTCGTAAGAATGCTGGCAAAGGATCGCTATCAGCCTGAAGTTTTTTTTCTGAATATCTCAGATACAACCTCCGTGGACTGGAAAATTAACAGGGGAAGGCTTGAAAAAGAGACAAGCGTTCCGTTCTCTGCTATTGATACTATTGACCAGTTTCCTCTCATCAGTTCTGATGATGTTATAATTGACGCGATTTTCGGTTCGGGACTTTCGAGGCCGGTAACAGGACTTGCCGCTGAAATAATACAACAAATTAACAAGACCGGAGGAACAGTAATATCAGTTGATATACCATCGGGATTATTCGGTGAAGATAACAGCCGGAATGACCCTGAAAATATTATCAGGGCTGATTTTACACTGAGTTTTCAGTTTCCGAAGCTATCTTTCATGTTCAGAGAGAATGAAATTTTTACCGGCGATTGGTCAGTTTTGCCGATCGGACTCGATCAGCGGGTAATTTTCAATACAGAAACACCCTATGAACTTGTTGAAAAAGCTTACATAGCTTCATTGCTTAAGAAAAGAAATAAATTTGATCACAAAGGGAATTTCGGACATGGATTGCTGATCGGCGGTTCATACGGGAAGATGGGTGCCGTAATCATGGGTGCAAAGGCAGCCCTGCGTACCGGTGCCGGACTGATAAGCTGCCATGTTCCGGCTTGCGGGAATCTTGCACTGCAGATTGCCGTTTCTGAAGCAATGGTTATAAGTGATAAGTCGGGAAAATATATTACCGGGATCAGTTCACCGGATATTTTTGATGCATTTGGAATAGGCCCGGGAATGGGTACCGTCAGGGAATCACATGGTGCTCTTTACCAATTCCTTGTAAACTGTAAAAAGCCGCTTGTGATCGATGCGGATGCTCTTAATATCCTTTCGGCTAACAGAGAATGGCTTTCCATCATTCCTGAAAAATGTATTCTTACACCTCACCCGAAGGAGTTTGAACGACTTGCAGGAAAAACAGAATCGGGTTATGCAAGACTTGAAAAACAGATTGAATTCTCACAGAAACATAATTGCATTGTGGTGCTTAAAAGTGCACATACTTCAGTTTCAACTCCGGCAGGTGATGTCTGGTTCAATAGTACAGGTAATCCCGGAATGGCTACAGCCGGGGCCGGAGATGTGCTGACCGGAATGATCCTCTCTCTGCTGGCTCAGGGATACGATCCTGCCGATGCGGCTGTTACCGGTGTCTTTCTCCATGGCCTGGCGGGAGATATCGCGGCAGTTAAATCATGTTATGAAAGTCTGATTGCTTCTGATATTATTGACAGTATATCAGATGCGTTCAGGAGAATAAGAGGGCAGGATTGACGTTTATATGTAGAGGTTGAGATTGAGGCAGGGGTCGAGGTTGAGGTTAAGAGATGGAAAAACATCGTATGTTATTAATAATGAGTTGATAATTTAACAGCAATTTTATGCGCAGAATAATATTGAGTCCCTTGTTCGTGACGATCATGCTGATCACATCTTCATGCTTTCTTACAGACAGAATGGCAAAACCTGTTACCAGAGTAACACCCCTGTCGGATACTGTGGTACTGAGGGATGGAAGTCTTGTATATGCTCTTCCAAGAAGTATACTGACCGTAAGAGTTGAATTTGAAAGAACGATTGAGATTCCCGGACCATATTCGAGGTATGCCGGAGAACTCCTCGGACTGGATGGTGTTATTTTACATGAGACAGAGAGCTGGTTGATCAGAAGTGTAATGGTTAACTCTCATGAAGAGGCTGATCCGTCAGAATTTTACGTAATTGAAAGTAATACGATGGTACAGTCAAATGTCCTGACCCTTAAAAAAGAAGGACTGATACTTGATCTTAATCCTCAGTCATTTGCCCGGGTACAAAGTTTTGCGGGAGGAAAGGAGGTTGATATAAACCAGTTCAGATCGTGGGACCTTGGATCCGATGAGTACTACAGGGTTCAGACAGATACGGTTTACAAACGGGTAAGTGTTGATAAGCAATTTATAAGAATTCCGTATACAGTTGAGCAGAAAAGAAAGCTGTCGGAAGCTCAGCTTGCAGAGAGAGCTGCAAGGAGACTCATGGACCTGCGTGAAGGAAAGTTTATGATACTGACGGGAGAGGCTAATGTATTTCCTCAGAGTGAAGCGGCAATCGTTGAAATAAACAGAATGGAAAAAGAGCTTACTGAATTATTTACGGGGAAAACATTTACCGATATAAAGACATTTACATATAGTTTTTCACCGGATAAAGATATTACCGGAACCCCTGTTGAAATTTTCAGATTTTCGGAAGTTACCGGACCTGAAGAAGTTGATTCGGAATTTGGGAAACCAGTCATTATGGAACTGATCCCGGAGAAGAAGACAAAAGACCTTACGGTAGTCAGCCGGGCCAGGCCGGATCCATCTTCGCCGGTTCAGGATAAACTATACTACAGAATACCCGACATTGTTAATGTTATGGTGAAATATGATGATGAAACCCTGTACAAATCCAGGAAACTGGTTTACCAGTTCGGTGAAATAATGCAGTTACCTGCAAATTATATTATCGGTAAATAGTCCGTCGAAGATTTAAAATCTGTATTCCTGGTATTCATACCCCCGAGTCTTTTTGCTCTGCGCCCTTCGCCTTATTCAACTTTTCCCGCGAAATTCCTCTGAAACTCGTCCCACTTATGGGTTTTATATGCATTGTCGGCAAAAAAGCTGAGTAATACTTCCATCTCCTTTGCTGCCCTGAAACCCGGAACCGGTGATACGGCAAACTGATTATCCTCCCTGGTCATAAAAACGACAGTAGGATAGGAGAGCTGGCCCTGAAGAAGAGCCACGGCAAGCTGGTGAGCTCTTCCCGCTTTGCCGTCATTTATGAATTTTTGCCCCATAAATGTTACACTCTCTTTTCCCTCAGCATTGAATTTTACCGGGTAGAATTTTTTATTAAGCAAATCTGCAATGACTGGATTTGTGAAAGTTTCGTTATCCATCTTTTTACACCATCCGCACCAGTCTGTAAAAGTATCTATAAATATCGGGCGGGGAGATTTATTGAAGAGTTTCTCTGCTTCCTCTATTGTATGCCATTTGATTACTGAACTCCCTGCCGGATTATTAACCTGGGAATAGCTGTTGTATGTAATTGCAGAAATCATTAATATTAATAAAGTCTTCTTCATGATATCAATATTTTTTTTGCAAATTAACTTTAAATCTCTCAATTTATAACGGGTGTGTTAAAATTTAATAGTAAGAACAATTCTTAAAAGATTAAGTTCACTATAAGTGATTTTAGCGGGTTATTACATCCGATTTATTTTTTACATTTACTGCTCTAACATATATTGTAATATGGAAGCTAATGTTAAGACGTTACGTGATTCTGCCGCTCTGAGGTGGCTTGTCCTGGTTCTGTTAAGTGCACTGATGTTTGCAACTTACTGGTTCCAGGATTTCTTTTCGGGATTGAAAGGACTGATGGAATCGGAGCTTGGGTTTACCAGTGAGGAGTTTGGGAGGCTTATCGGGCTGACCACTATCGCCAATATGTTTGGAATGATAATAGTGGGAGGAATTATTCTTGACAAATGGGGTATCCGTCTGGCCGGTATTGTTTTCGGAGCTCTTGCCGCGATAGGCGGTGCCCTTGCTGCTCTGGCAGCCGCGGGGGTATTTGGCACCGAAAAGAGTACAATGCTTACAGTGATGATCATCGGCAGGATCATGTTCGGTGTGGGACTTGAGATTACATGTGTTGTGGCGACCCGGACCATAGTCAAGTGGTTCAAAGGGTATGAAATGGCTCTTGCCATGGCCATTAACATAGGTTTCGGACGTCTTGGATCCGCACTCGGAATTGCTGTGTCTCCCGATATAGCAAGCGGACATGTATCCCCTGCCGTTACCTTTGCCGCAACTCTTATAGCTCTGGCTTTAATACTATTCATCATTTATACTTTCTTTGATAAAAAGCTTGATAAACAGAGAGCAGGACTGGTAAGTGAAAATGACCAGAATGAAGAGGAATTCAGGTTTTCCGATCTTGTAAAACTGGCCACTAATCCCTCATTCATTTATATCGCCCTTCTTTGCGTATCATTTTATGCGGCAGTATTTCCATTTATTCAGTATGCTCCCGATATGCTGGTAAATAAATTCGGGTTCACATATACGCTTCCGGATGATCCTGCCAGTAATATTGTACTTTTCGGAAGTAAGGCTATAGGTAATTCAAGTGTCTTTGTGGTTCTCTTTATATTCGGGCTCGCGTTTTCGCTTGCTCCCTCATATATGAAGACGCGGACAGCCAAAAATATTTCGATGGGAATTGTTTTTATTGTATTCCTCGTATTTGTGCTGTTATTAAAGGATACTTTCAGGCTCTGGTTCTCAAACGGTCCGAAAACCGCTTCGCTTATTCCGCTGGGTACGATCCTGTTCACACCTATATTTGGTAATTATGTTGACAAAAAAGGCAGGGGTGCTTCGCTGATGATCCTCGGATCGCTTTTACTTATTTTTGCACATATTGCTTTATCCCTGTTCAATGTAAGGATTCTTGCATATCTGGGCCTTATAAGCCTTGGAATAGCATTTTCACTTGTTCCTGCAGCAATGTGGCCATCAGTTGCCAAGATTGTCCCCGAGAACAGACTGGGGACTGCGTATGCTTCAATGTTCACCGTGCAGAACTGGGGCCTGGGATTGTTCTTCTGGGGTATTGGTGCGGTTCTTGACCTCGCAAATAAGAGTAATCTCGAAGCTATAAGGGCAGGTGAAATGAATTATAATTATACAATCCCGATATTCATACTTGTAATTTGTGGAATCGTCTCAATATTTATTGCCTATAAACTAAAACAGGCTGACAAAAAACAAGGATACGGTCTTGAACTTCCGTCCGGACAAAAGCCATGATCGGGAAGAGAGCAGAGTAACTAACCATTGAAAAAATAATCAGGCCATCTTTATCAGTATGGCTTTTAATGTATCGGTAACATCTTCTTCTTCATCGACACATCTCTCGAGTATTTCAAGGATTTTGTTATTCTTAAGTAATTCCGCTGCATCTTTTTCTCTGTTGAAAAGTTCAGCAACTGCAACATAATAATATTCATCAACCTTATGCTCGATGGCAGTAACTCTTGCACAGGCTCTGGTGATTTCTTCCTTGTTTGCTGCTGCATCGGAAAGCCCATGAATGCCTGTCTGAATCTCGAGTGCAGCTTCATGGATCATATCCGCCATCTGTTTGTAAACGGGTAAAAGATTTTTTGGTTTGTAAAGACATATTCTCCTGCTGACCCCGTTGATCGAATCAACCACATCATCCATATGTGATGCCAGTTCATGAATATCTTCCCTGTCGAATGGTGTTATGAACGATTTATTGAGCTGTTGATACATTCTATCGGTCAATTCATCTCCAATATGTTCCAGTACTTTTATTTCCTTATGGATTTTTTCATGATATTCAGAATTATCAGAAGAAACCATTTGCTTAAAAAGCTCTGCTGCTTTTACAAGGTTTTTTGCATCTTCTTCAAAAAGCGGATAGAAAGAATGATCCTTCGGAACAAAAAATTTGAGAAATTTATCAATATTCATTCGAAAAAAAATTAATATGTTGTTGTAAACTAAGTGGTTCGAATGGAACCTTCATGTTTGTAAATTATTCTCATACTGTTTTGTGCTTTTGTAACATGAAGGTTTCATACGAGAATAATATTAGTATATTGTTGAAAATTAATGTTAATTATTCAGATATTATCCTTAAACATGAGTCATGTTCAGGAATTACTTATCTGATACGGAATTATATTCACTGGTCAATGAAAAATCACGGTGCGATTTGACCATATTAATCGCGTAAAGGGCAAGATTTTTTGTTTCAGAAAGCAGATTCAGATAAAGTAATGTGTTCCTCGTTCCCACCAGTTCTGATTTAACAAATTTTATATGTTTCTTTTTGATGCGGACAATCATTTCCAGTAATGATTGCTGATGTGCGATAAGCTTATCCAGGTCCCTGAAATGTTTCTTTTTAATGATGCGGGTTATTCCGTCAAATAATTCTGAAACGGATTTATCCAGTTCCTGAAGGTCCTTTGCCTGTTCGGGTATAAGCGGGGGGTGATTGTTGTCGAGATATTCATAGAGCGGCTCTCCGATAAATCTCAGACAGTGGGCTATCTCCCTTATATAGTCGAGGATCTGAACGTAATAAGGTCCTGTTTCAACAGAATCTTCCTCAAGTTTTCTCAGAACAGGATAGATATTGTATTTCAGCTCTTTTGCCTGCTGATTTAAAAAATCTATCCTCCGGATGACTTTCTTCATCTTTTTCCAGTCTTCCTTTAACAGACTCTGGATTGAAGCAGAATATATTTTGGAAACAGAATCCACCACACTTAAAATGGATGTATTACATTTCCGGACTATATTCTCTCCGTTAAGGATTTCATGTTCATCAAATTCATGTTCAACCTTCAGCTTTTCAGATCTTCTTTTATGTATGAAATTTGTTCTGATCAGCAGGGCTCCTGCAATAAGAACTGCAATAACTGCAGCAATCATACCACCCCGGTTAAGTAACAATGCCATCAGGAATGCAGCAGAGAAGGCAATAATTGCAGTGAAGAACCATCCGCCGATAACGCTTATAACACCTGTAACCCTGTATACGGCACTCTCCCGGTCCCATGCCCGGTCAGAAAGTGAAGTTCCCATTGCCACCATAAATGTTACATAGGTCGTCGAAAGAGGAAGCTTTAAGGAAGTGGCAGTAGCAATGAGAATACTTGCAACAAACATATTAACCGATCCCCTTAGAAGATCAAAAGAAGATGCTTCCTTCATTTTTTTCTTTTTCTTCCTGAATGCAACATGATCAAATCTTTTTTCTATGAAGGATATTACCCTGTCAGGAACTATCCTGTCCATGATTTTTGTTATACCGACTGATCCTCTTACCACTGATCTTGAGAACCTTGATGAAGAAAATCTTTCATCACCCGATTCCTGTCTTGCGAGATTTATTTCGGTCTGTTGCACAGTTCTGGCTTTTTTCGACATGAAAAGTGTTGCAACCATTACAGATCCCGAAATCAGCAGGAAGATGGTCGGGGTTTTAACCGGTTCACTCAATGCTGTCATCTTAAACGTGTCAGGAGTCAGGGAAGGATCGGCAATGAATTCACGGTAAGATTCAAGACCGGCCAGTGGAACTCCGATGAAATTTACCAGGTCGTTGCCTGCAAAGGCCATTGCAAGTGAAAAGGTTCCGACGAGTATTATTATCCTCAGAATATTTACCCTGAAAATTATAAGCAGTAAATGCAGAATAACGGTAAATCCCGCGAAAGAGAATAGTAAAAGACGCCATGTGTTTTCCTGAAGCCAGACTATTGATTCTTCTGTCAGGAATGATGCGCCGCGGGCACCTTTTACCAGGATGAAATAAATAATGGCCGTAATGGCCAGGCCACCCCAGAGAGCACCGAAATACCTCATATAACGTTCATAATTGAACGAAAAAATAAGTCTGGTGATGAACTGAACAATTATTCCGCAGGTGAAAGCAATAACAACAGAAAGCAGGATCCCGGAAATTATTGCCAGGGCTTTGGCAGAATTTATATAGTTGTTGAGTTCGGCAATCGTACCCCCGGAGCTAAGTATTTTTATGACTGAAACGGCTACGGCAGCTCCAAGCAATTCAAATACAATTGAAACAGTTGTTGAAGTGGGAAGACCGAATGTGTTGAATGTATCGAG
>DNOQ01000617.1 GCA_003501665.1 Bacteroidales bacterium
CCATCTCTCTCTCCGTTTGGTCCGGCGAGTTTCCATCCTGTATCCTTTTGTGCCGGAGGCCAGTCGACGATGTCTCTTATCCTTTCCTTAACATTTGAAAAACCAATATCCGCCATGATCTCATCGGTAACATTCTTCGAAGTGATGAGACCGTCTTCCCTGGCAATGGATGTCAGGGTTTTATGTTTCAGCTCTTTATAATATTTCCTGAGTGATTCAGTATTTCCGGTAAACATATAATCGTTCCAGAACATAAGGACTGTATGAAGTATCCATTCAGTAGGCCATGTGGGATGTTTTATGAAATATTCGTTTGATATCCTTCCCATTGAATATTCCCTGTCGGTATAATAATGTCCCAATTGATTGATGTATGCATCAGCCTCATAGGGGATCCTTTCCCTGTCGCCGTCAATATAAATGCCTGTAAATGAGGTTGCTTTCATGGTGTATTTGCACATATCCCAGACCTTGTTCAGGATGGTATCCGAACTGGTAAAACTGCTGGTCTCATCCTCGAAATAATAATTCCAGGTTTTCTGAAGGATATTTTTATTCTTCAATTTTTGAGTGAAGTTTTCAATTTCGGCATATCTGAAGGGGATCACTACTCCGAATGAGTCGGGGAGATGCACGGCAGCAGGACCTGTATTTCTTTTATCCGGAGGCAGTTCTGCAATATAACTTTTAACTCCCGGTTTAACAGGCAGTTTAATTTTATAGTAGCGTATTGTTCCCCCGGGATTTCTGTCGATCTGGTTTTGCCCGGAAAGCTTTTCTCCCAGGTGAATTATTAAAGTGTCAGTTTTATCCGGTTTGATATTGAGGATAAGTTTTCCGAAAGCATCTTTCCCGAAATCGATGAAGTAATGATTGTCATTCAGTCTGACAATTTTTTTGGGGCGGATAAGAGATGACAGGAATTTGTTTGCCGTGGTTGCATATCCCTCCGGATTTCCTGTAGTAAATGATTGAATTTCCGAAAATCGGGTAGGCTGGTCATTTTCATCCCATATCCTCACTTTCCAGAAATATCTTGTACCGGGATCAAGTCTGTTACCTCCAAATTCCACTTCGGATGATTCTGAACTGTTTACTTTACTGCTGTTCCAGGTATCAGCGAAATCTTTTTCAAGATTTTCCATAGAAGAAGAAACAAGTATCTCATAAGCATTCTGGCTCTTTGCATCCGGTGGCACAATCCATGTAAATTCAGGATTGAGATCCATGATCCTTACACCATCAGGATCACGGATAAATTCAACCATCAATCCATGTGGAGCTTGGATATTACTGCAGGAATAAAGTAAAATAATTAATCCGGGTATAAACTTCAGGTATCTTTTCATTTTTCATTTTTATTATCTTAATAATTACAGGTCGCTCCTACGGAGCTAAAATAATAATGTACCTTATTTCTACAAACAGTCCACTCCTACGGAGTTTTGGATAATTAAGTCCCATCAGGGACGACCTGTTTGTAGAAATAATTCAGAAACACATTAAGGAGCCCCATCGGGGCGGCCTGTATGAGTAAAATTGTAAAAATTAATAATGTAGCTCATTGCCAGGTTATTTAATTGGATACTCATGATTTTTTATCTGCTGATTTTCAATAATTTCATTTCATAGGGTTTGAAATTCACTTTTTCATAAGCTTCAGCAACCAGAATTTCTGCAGTGAAAGGGTCGATCCATTCTCTTTTCCCTTTTATCATCAATCCGATTGTAGTAGAAACTTCTGAATTTTCCTCATTGAAGAGCAAATAATAATGATCGCCGTCTTTTTCGACATGCCTGTAGCGGATATTTTGTGAAGCTGGAGTAAGAATAATATCCGGAGCTGTAAGTTTGTTAATAGCAGCTTCGAGTTCACCAGGTGTTCCGTAAACCAGTGCTCCTCTGCACATTGATGTTAGTTTGGAATCGTCCCGGACAATCAGATGTCTGTGTCTGGCAAGTTTTTTCAGAAGGGGAATTGCCCTGGGTGGCAGATATGAAAGGCTGTCTATAATAACGGCTTTGTAAGTCATGCCTGCAATCTGTATTCCTTTTGAATTAACGTTTGCATCTTCCCAGAGATGACGTATTTCCAGGTAATTGAAATCACGCTGATTCTGGTAGCACACTTTTGCAGATTTATCGGGAAGCCATGTGGCTTCACACAATATTGCCAGGTCACAGATATGGCGGGAATCTGTATTCAGCCAGCTCATCCGGCTGCATGCATCAGCATAAGGTTTATAATCGTCCCACCAGCCTGCATTTGGCCCCACATCGGGGGGGCGTTCATCAACTCTTGGTCCTCGTATGGAATAATAGAATGCGTGAGGGAACAGAAAATTATGACCTCTGACAAAGCACCAGTTGGCCAGCCATAACATCTCATCCCAGGTAAGATTGTGTCCATAAGCTCCGTAAAGTTCATTGGAGTTACGACGGTATCCGAGGTGTATCATGGCACTTGAGGCACATTTGGCCATCGTGGAATGTTCTCCATTGATGGCACTGGGNNNATACCAAAGGTCTGCGAGATAAGGAGTGAAATCATATCCAAGTATTTTTTTGATTTGCGGAAGGAGAGAAGCGTTACCGGGTACAAGTCCTCTGGCTCCTCCTCTTCCCAGTGGAGAAGGTTCGTCGGTGAAAATTCCTAAAATAGTTTTTCCGAAATATTTTCCGAATTCCCTGGCAAATTTCTCATAAACAAGTTCCATGAAGCTTGTCACGGCAGCAGGATTAAGGATATCTCCGGCAGGAGGAGAATCTTCCCGAAGCCTTTGTTCTCCTTCGTTCAGATAATATAGCCCGCGTATCACGCCCCCTGAAGGGCGTTCGATAACAGCAACACGGCTACCACCCGGACGGTCAATAATGGCAATCAGCTTCCAACCCTCTTCCAGTTCAGGCTCTTCCCCGGGTTTAAGATCAATTTTCGCCAGTCCCTTTGCAGCATGTGCCTGGTTTCTTTTAACAACCTGGCCGGATGATGATCCTGATGGATACATACCTTCATCATATAGTATAACATACATATTACGGCGGGCAGCTTCGCTTATTGCCACATTCATCGCATGGATCATTTGTGGCCCGAGCCATTCCACATTGTGTGGCAAACCAATCCGTGGATGAATTACAAAACCATGAACACCGTGTGATTCAAAATCGGCTATCTGCCGGATTATCTCCTCATCCTTCAACGTATCATTCCAGAACCAGAAAGGCATCACTGAAAATTCCCTTGGCGGATTCAAAAATTCATTCGGAAGTCTCTGGGCATTTAATTGTGTGGCAATCAAACCTAAAAATAATGCAGGGAACAGGAATTGTTTGATCCTTAGTATCATCAAATCTTGAGTTATAAGTTATTAATTAATTATATTGCTTTCTCCTTATTCCTGCTTTATACGTCTCGACAGCCCTCTGCCTGGCAAAACCGTGATCAATTATTTTTTGAGGATAGCCGGGTTTATTTAAATCTTCAACCCATCTCATTACATATTCCATTACAGGATCAAATTTCTTCTGCTGTGTTTCGGGATTGAATACCCTGAAGTACGGGGCTGCATCACATCCCGTTCCGGCTGCCCACTGCCAGTTGCCATTGTTGGATGAGAGCTCATAATCGAGGAGCTTCTGTGCAAAATATGCTTCACCCCAACTCCAGTCGGTAAGAAGGTGCTTACAAAGAAATCCTGAGGTGACCATTCTCACTCTGTTGTGCATATATCC
>DNOQ01000074.1 GCA_003501665.1 Bacteroidales bacterium
AATTGCAGTGCAAATAACCGATATGCTATGAGTGCTACACCAACAATAACTGTTGATTCTGCCAGAGCGGAAAGCCCGGGGCAGGTTATTGAAGTAAATAATCTCAGGAAGGGCTTTGGTACAGAGGATGTTCTGATGAATGTTTCCCTGAAACTCTATAACGGTGAAAACCTCGTTGTGCTCGGGAAGTCGGGCTCAGGGAAATCAGTGCTTATAAAATGTATTGTTCGTTTACTGGATCCTGATGAGGGATCAATCAAGGTCTTTGGAGAAGATGTGAGTACGCTGAATCAATTCGAGTTAGGAGAATTGAGGAAGAAAATCGGTTTTCTTTTTCAGAGTGGCGCATTGTATGATTCCATGACTGTAAGGCAAAACCTGGAATTTCCGTTGCGAAGGATAAACAGGGCTCTCAATCAGAAGGAGATAAATGAAAGGGTGGAAGAAGTGCTTGAAAATGTAGGCTTACCTGACACCCTTGATAAAATGCCGTCTCAGCTGTCAGGCGGAATGCGGAAGCGTATCAGCCTGGCACGAACCCTTGTGGTTGGCCCGAGGATAATGTTATATGACGAACCGACTACAGGGCTTGATCCGGTCACGTCAGATGAGATAAGCACGCTTATCAATGAGGTTCAGAAGAAATATAAGACCTCTTCCATCATCATCACACATGATATTGAATGTGCCCGTACCACTGCAGACCGGGTCATTATGTTGCTCAACGGCGAAGTTTATAAGGAGGGAGAACTGGGTGAATTTGAAAAGTCAACTGACACATCAATAAAATCATTTTTTAAATAGAAAGAACATGGAAAAGCACACTCAAAAGTTCAAGATAAGGTTAGGACTGTTTATCATAGGAGGGCTGGCAATTTTTGTCATCGCCATTTTTATAATAGGGAAGCAGGAACATTTATTCGATCCGGTTTTTAAAATCAGTACGACTTTTAAAAATGTAAGCGGATTGGAAACCGGAAGCAATATCCGTTATTCCGGAATCAATGTGGGCACTGTCAATAACATTAAGCTCATTAATGATACCACTGTGCGCGTTGATATGTTAATCAAAAGAAGCGTTCAGCAATTCATAAAAGATGATTGTGAAGCCGGCATCGGATCTGCAGGGGTAATTGGCGACCGCATCTTAATCATTACCCAGGGCAGCGAGGGTGCTCCCCTGGTTAAAGACGGGGCCTTCATCGGATCAAAGGAACCCATTGAAGCAGATGCAATAATGGAAAGCACGCAGATAACTGCATATAATGCTGCAATTATTACAGACCAGCTGGCAGAAATCATGATTAAGATAAACAGCGGGAACGGAACGCTGGGGAGATTAATTCAGGATTCAACAATTGCAGATAACCTTGACAGGACGATCATTAATCTCAGGAAAAGCAGCAAGGGTCTGGATGAGAACATGAATGCTGCGAAGGAGAATTTTCTTCTTAAAGGTTATTTCAACAGGAAGGAAAGAGCAGCACAAAAGGCAGCAAAGGATTCCCTGGCAGAAAAGGAGAATGACCAAAAACCGGTTGATGATAAGAAGAAATGATTATCCGATTTTTGATCATTAATTGTGAGGGGGCATGATTCCCTCAAATCCAATATAAACTACAGAAGCAGTGTCAGCTTACTGGTTTTTCTTAGTAATTGTGAGTGTTGTCTTGTCCAGGCCCTCCACAGCTTTTGATTTCGGACCTTGCATTATCTTCTGATCCTTGCGATCCTTCATTTCAGGTTTTCCCATCATGTGCCTGTTCATGGACTTCATCATAGCGGAGTCAGATTTACATGCATCCATCATCCCTGCCATCATGCAGTTCCTCATGGTCGAATCTGCCTTGCATGATTCCATCATTTTTGATACCATATGATGCCTCATTGCCGTGTCGGCCATACATGCGTTCATCATTCCTGACATCATGTTATGCCTCTTTGCCATGTCGGCCCTGGATCCATCCATGATTTTGGATATCATTTCCTTAGACATAGTAACATCATTTGAAATCTGATCCATGATCAGCATTTTTACTTCAGGATTCAAAAGCATTTTCGTTACTTCCTCATTTGTCTGACCGATGGACAACATTGTAATTGCGGCCAGGGCAATTACCAGTGTGATTTTTTTCATTGTTTTCATCTTATTCCATTAAAAATTGTAAAATAGTATCTGAGACGCCCTTCGATGCGTACTTATCGCGTAAAGGTAGAGCCTCTGCCGCCGGATATCTTTACACAATTCCGGAACAGAATTACATAATTCTGACTGATGCATACATACCGACAACTCCGTCGGATTCTCTGCAATTTGATGGTGAATCATGTAAATCATTTTCACAATTGTATAATACTTTACCACTTAACGGACCTTACCTTTAGTAAGTTATTTCATGGAATGATGTTTTGAGGTAATCATACACGCAGTAAATGAATAGAATAACCATTACAGTGATCCTGCTGTTAGCCACATTCTCCCCGGGTTTTGGTGAGACTTACGAATCTATACGAAAATTTATTGATGATAGAACGGACGGATCAAGCTATAAAATTGACAATGAGAAACTTCTGTGTGGCAAGGAGCTTCAGCTCTTTTATGTGAACAGGTTTTATGATCCCGCCTGGTTTACCCTGAAC
>DNOQ01000535.1 GCA_003501665.1 Bacteroidales bacterium
GGCAAGTCTTTAAGGGTAAATGAATAAGGAGCAGCATTTTTTTCAAAAAGTTTTACAGACCCGTTGAAAACTTCTACTTTGGTTATAGAGCCATCCGGGTCTGAAGCATTTACATCAATAGTAACAGTAGCCGGAGCTGTGAGTGAGATGCCCTTGGTAGGTGACAAAATACTTACGATTGGCGGTTGATTTATAGGGGATACCGGTTTAACGACAGATATAGAAACGGCTGCCGAAACAGTTTTTGAGTTAGCATTGTCTGTGGCAATCGCCGTTAAAGACCAGGTCCCTTCGGGGACCTCTTTCCAGGTGATGGAATATGGAGTTGTTGTTTTTTCTCCAATTTTGACGTTACCCTGAAAAAACTCCACTTTGGCAATAGTACCATCCGGATCAGAAGCAACTGCATCAATAGTAACAGTAGCCGGAGCTGTGAATGAACTACCATTGGTTGGTGACGAAATACCAACTATTGGCAATTTATTTTCAGCGGGGGCCGGTTTAACGACAGTAATAGAAACGACTGCCGAAACAGCTTTTGAGTTAGCATTGTCTGTAGCAACCGCCGTTAAAGAATAGGTCCCTTCGGGGACCTCTTTCCACGTTATCGAATAAGGGGTTGTTGTTCTTTCTCCGATTTTGACGGTGCCCTGAAAAAATTCAACTTTGACTATAGTTCCATCCGGGTCAGAAGCAGCAGCATCGACGGTAATTGTAGCAGGTGAAGTATAGGAGGTACTTTTCAAGGGAGAGGAAATGCTGACAACCGGTGGTTGGTTGACAATAACAGAAGCAGGGGGTACTGTTTCAAAGGCTCCAAGATCAGGTGCTTTACCCAGGTAGGGACGTCCGACATCAATACCAGTGTCGATCAGGTCTGAGCCGGTAGCAAGATGCATGAAATCAATATCGGGAAGGGATCCGTCGGATTTTCTTGGTCTGACAAGCTGGGTTGGGTCAACGCTTTTAAAGTCCTGATTGGTTACAGTGAAGCCCGGCTGCCAGGAATTGTGATCCACTATCGGCAGTTTAATTCCAATGGCTGCATCAGTCATATTCTTATATGAAATATTATTTCTGATCATATGCTGAGCGTCACCCCATGATGCGGAAAAGTATATTCCTTTTTGCTTATTGTCGTAAAGGGTATTGTTGCAGATAAACATCTTGCATGTTGCAGCATTTTGGGTAATGCCGAAATTCCTGTTGGAAACAGAGAGGTTATTGGTCAATATTCTTTTGTAAACAGAGTAATTAGCTGTTTCAGTCGCCCCTAACTTGAAACCTGCTCCATCACCTCCGGTTGTAAACCCATCTTCCCTGTATCCGTTTTGCCATGCCCAGCAACCCTCAATTACAACGACGCCCTCATTATTCCAAAGATCGAGTCCATCATCACCATTTCTGTAGAATCTGCAGCCTTTTACCGTATTAATGGTACCTTCGGGTATCCAGGCGATATTCAAACCATCGGCGTGACAATAGGGGCTGGTGTTGTACGGATCATAATTATTATGAAAATCACAATTAAGAATAAGATTGTTGGTGGATTTGCCCCTGATTACCATTCCAAGCCCGTTGTGGTGATAGTTGAGATTTTCAAATATGGAATTGCTTGTAAATCCAAATAATGCAGAATTAGCTCTTATTCCTGGTTTCTGGGCGAAATTGGATATTTCCAGACCTTTGAGATGCAGGTAGTCAGCATCAAAATAGATGAGGTTCGATTGATTTTGCATATCAAAAACTGATCCTTTTGTTATTACAGGTTTTTCTCCCGGGTATGCCCATATTTTGATTAATTTGCCGGGTGAGCCATCTTTACCGGTTAAATCCTGCGTAGTAGTAAATGAATAGGTTCCACCGCGGAGGTAGATTGTATCACCGGCAGATACTGCCTTCCAGGCCTTTTCGAGCGTGAACCATGGATAATTTTTTGATCCGTTGCCTTTAAGATCGTCCCCCTGGGGTGAGAGATAATATACTGAACCCGAGGCACCGGTGCAAAGTGCGAGCAAAAGAAGCAGAAAAATGTTTCTCATGTATGAAGGGCGTTTTGACGAATGTGCAATAATAGGTGACGAATATATGAAATTTTACGACGAATGTAATATTTTGTTGCATTTTGATAAAATTGTTTGTTTTATATTGGTAGTCTGATGAATAAGAAGAAAAGAATTATTTCTCCCCTGCTAATAAACCTCCCAAAGTTCCTTGACCAGAGGGGAAATCTATCATTTATTGAGGAAGGAACGCATATCCCGTTTAACATCCGTAGAGTGTACTGGATATATGATGTTCCGGGTGGTGAGGAAAGGGGGGGGCACGCCTTCAAAGAAACGGAAGAGCTAATTGTAGCTCTTTCCGGAAGCTTTGATGTAGTTCTGAATGACGGTGTTAAGGAGTACAGGTACCCTCTCAACAGGTCTTATTATGGTCTCCTGGTGCCACTAATGACATGGAGGGTAATGGAGAATTTTTCGACCAATTCACTGGCACTGGTAATAGCTTCAACCGATTTTAATCAGGATGATTACATACGGGATTTTTCAACTTTTCAAAGGCTAAAGGAAAAATGAACAAACAGTTATCTGATATTTATAATTGCAACGTTGTTGAGTTGCCCAAGATCCATAATGTTGCGGGGAATATCACAATAATACAAAACGGCGTTACACAACCATTTAATGTCAGACGAGTGTATTATTTGTATGATGTGCCTGGCGGTTCAGATCGGGGGGGCC
>DNOQ01000145.1 GCA_003501665.1 Bacteroidales bacterium
ACGGGGAAAATATGAAGGAGGGTATCATTTCTTATTTCAAGCCAGATTTTATTCTTGTTTCCTTCATACGACTGGTCGAAATGATATAGAATGGTTTCCTCGTAAATGTTCCCGTCGAGAGTAAATGTACCTGCGCCAAACCTGTTGCTTGCCGTTGTATCCACAAGATATTTCCCGACGAAACTGAAATGATTGCCTGACCACATTTTGATCTGGCTCACTTTATAGCGTTCAGAAAAATAATTGGTTATTTTTCCTCTTTCGTTCATCTGCATCTGTACCATTTTCCAGGTGCCTTCGGGATGATTGCCCGGCTTCTTTCCGCATGCTGATACTATCAGTGCAATAACAACACCCATAAGAAGAACATTTTTCATAATCACAGGTTTTAGTTATAAATTCAGAATTGCCGACTGCTCTTTCAGCTAAGTTACGAAAGAAGTAATTACAAGTCAACTGATTTTATTGTTAATAACTGTTAAAAATTGCCCTTTTGAAAATATTCTGATTTCGGGTTGAATATGCGTATTAAAACGTAATAATACATATATTATAATACGCAGATAATTATCTTGCGACAATCAGTCTGTCTGCCGATCAGAGCATAGTTTGGTTTAACGGTCCAATATCTTTTTAATAGCTTTTATATTCACCGGATTGATAATATTCTTTGCCTCCGGGATGTATAGATAATCTATCCTGTTCCTGTAATGATCAACAATTTTCCCTCTTACAATCTTTCCGGTACTGTTTACAAGATTATTTTCTGAGCTGAATGGCTCATCAAGGATCCCTATGGCAGAAGGCAGCCATCTTGAAGGGAAAAGGTTATCGTGAGTTCCTCCCGGTTTGTACTGGTCAATCACTGATTCAAGGTTTTTCAGGAGCGCCTCAATACCGGCAGGTTCATTTAGATTTATATTGTTGCTTTTAGCCCATCTGATCAGTGCCTCCTTATTCGGTACAAGAAGCGCAGTGGTGTATTTGTTCTGGTTGTTGTAAAGCATCATCTGGTCAATGAACGGAGATCTGTCAGTTATGGTCTCTTCAATCCCTTCGGGACTGTATTTTTCTCCGTCATCGGAGATCAGGAGACTTTTAAATCTTCCAAGGACATACAGAAATCCGTCTTCATCCATATATCCCATATCACCTGTATGAAGCCAGCCGTCACGGATTGTTTCACCTGTAGCTTTTTCATTTTTCCAGTATCCTTTCATGACATTTTCTCCGCGGATGACAATTTCTCCTTTTTCGCCAACCGGTAATTCAGTCCCATCCTCATCGCAGATTTTCAGATCGAGATATTTAACCAGGAATCCCGACGATCCCAGTTTATGTCTTTTAAGTGCGTTGCCGGAAATGACCGGCGAGGCTTCTGTCAGTCCATACCCCTGAAGCATGGGTATCCCAATCGCGTAAAAGAATTTCTGAAGCTCAATGTCAAGCAGGGCGGCCCCTCCGACAAAGAATTCCAGCCGGCCTCCAAAATTAGCCCTGATCTTTTTGAAAATGATAAGGTCATAAAGCTTATACAGTGGCTTGAGGAAGATCCTTAATCCTTTTCCTTTGTCCCAGCCTATGCCGTTATAAACATATGCGATCTTTAATGCATTTCTGAATAATTTTTCAGTAAATGCACCTTTGTCCCTGATGGCTTTCTCAATTCCTTTGCGGAGACCTTTTGCAAGGGCAGGGGCGCTGAACAGGAAGACAGGCTTTATTTCCTTTATGTTCTCTGAGATATGTTTAAGACTGTCGAGATAGGATTTCCCCGACTGAACAGCAGCCAGGCTTGCCCCTGTAGCCATCATGATATAAATACCTACTGTATGGGCAAATGAATGATCCCATGGAAGTATCAGCAAAGTTGACCACCAGTCGGGAACATCAAAAAGAGTAAGTGCCTGTTCGATATTGGCAGTATAATTCCTGTGAGATAAAATAATTCCTTTGGGATCGGCGGTGGTCCCCGATGTATAGCAGATGTTTGCATAATCATCAGGTCCGATGGATTTCATTATTTCTTTGAACCTGTCATAGTTGTTCCTGAGATATTCATCTCCTTTTTTCTTTATATCCTCCATCGATATTTCATCCTCCTCATATTTTTCTGCCGGATCGATGTGAATTATTTTTTCGAGATCCGGAAGATCCTTTCTAATTGTCCTGATCTTAGCATACTGTAGTTTTGATACAATTATCCATCTTGTCTCAGAGTGTTCAAGTCTGAACTTAAGGTCTCCTCCTTCCTTTAGCAGGATTGACAGAGGTACGCTGATTGCTCCTGTATGTAAAACTCCCAGTTCACTTATCACCCAGTCGGTCCGGGATTCGGATAATAAGGCAACCCTGTCGCCTTTCCTGATCCCGAGTGAAAGCAGTCCGGCCGCAAACCTGAAGGCTTGTTCTTTTGTTTCGCTGAACGTCGTGGCCACGTACTTATCGGTCCTTTTTTCAAGAAGATATGGATTGTTGCCATATTTCCTGACACTCACTTCAAACAATTCTGGAATGGTCTTCATTTCTGCTGATTATTGGTTTAAGAATTGTAATAAACGGTTTCTTATCCTGATTCCGGCTAAATAACTTCTAAATCAGTAATTCTGTTAAAGGTATTACAGAAACTGACACATGTCAAATAAATATTTTCTGATCCGGTATATAAGGTGAAAAGATCAGTGAAAAAATTGATATTCGGGGACTTATTTATTATTATGCA
>DNOQ01000228.1 GCA_003501665.1 Bacteroidales bacterium
GAATGGCTTATCTTTTGGTCTTTCCCTCAGGAATTCCAGTGCATCCATCGCATTTCTTTCGGTAACATGAACAGAATCGCCGCTCTCAAGAGGAAACCAGTGTATTCTCTCATATTCCCTTGCAAAATCAAAATCACTTTCCCTTATCTGACCAACACCATATTTCCCGACAAAGCCTGTCCAGTAACCGGATTGCCTCAGGATAGCAGGGTAAGTATTAACAAAAGCCTGTTCACTTAATGGTTTCCCGAATTCCCTGATATTATGCCGGCTCATATACTGGCCTGTAAATATTGACGCCCTGCTCACCATGCTAATGGATGTTGTTACACAGGCATTTGTGAAGCGGATGCCATTCCTGGCCAGTTCATCAATATTTTCTGTATGAAGAAATTTATTACCCATACAATTCAGGGAATTCCATCTCAGATCATCAGCCAGCAGGAAAACAATGTTTGGCTGCTTTTGTACTTCATTCTTTCCACGCTGACTGGTACATGAACCCGACAGTATGCAGAGTCCCCCAAGTATTGTTAATCCAACCTCATTCATATTTTACATTTTTTGTAATCCGGTTATCAAGATTATTCGTGAATCATTTCATATCAAATTTAACTTTTATAATTCATATACTTTGTGCATCCTTTGTAAAATCCTTTGTGCGCTTTTATGGTTATCGAAAGATTATTTGCGAATTTTACCGAACATGTTAAATTTGATCTGTCAATAAAAACATTTTCAACCAGATAATTTAACCTAATCCGATATATCATGAGAATTAAAACATTTAAAATCTTGCTCGTTATAATACTCTTCATCAATGGCTTAAACGTTTATTCCCAGAAATATTATGCTACCGGGGAAGAGAATATGGTCAGGGGGAACAGACTTATTTCAGCTGAATCGGCAAACGGAAAACAATTGTACCAGACCGGAAAGATCTCTCCCGGTTTAAGGATTCAACCAGATGGTGAGATGAAGGAACCTGAATGGGCAAATGCTCTTACCGTGACTCCGTTTATTAACGTTAAAAATAATGCTGACAGAACATCCGTCAGGGTATTATACGACAGTGATAATATCTATCTGTTCTGGTCAGTCGAACAGCCTGATGGAATTACAGTCCTTATGAAAGAAAGAGACGGTCTGATAACTTCGGATGATTATGTACAGGTTGATCTTAAACCATGGCTTCCTGATGATATAATTCATGGTCGCAACTATTCTTATTCAATTGCCGTTAACCCTGAAGGAATTATCTGGGATTCCTACTTTGATCCGTA
The DNA here is from genome assembly GCA_003501665.1 of Bacteroidales bacterium. Taxonomy (GTDB): domain Bacteria; phylum Bacteroidota; class Bacteroidia; order Bacteroidales; family VadinHA17; genus LD21. The sequence goes on from DNOQ01000228.1 coordinate 1,284, forward strand.
TCTGGGAGGATTTTATTTTTCTTCATGGAACTCTTCAACAGATGTAAAAACCGTTTGCCAGGCAAAAAGCTGGCAGGCTGAAATGATTATTCCTTTTGCCGGGCTGGATGTATTTTCTGATCCCGGATGGAAATGGAACCTCGAATTCCGCCACTGCAGTTTTAATGATGGTTTGGCAGAAGTAAGCAGCTCCACTGCCGGAGTGACCGTTCAGCAGGATGTTATGGTTCGTGAATCCGGGCTTGTTTCATATTACTGGCCGCGAACAGACTTTATGCAGGAGGTTAAACCCGATCTGAAAATCCAGGGAGAAGTATCTGCACGGATTTCCGGCTTAAAATCTGTTCCTGTGATAAATAAAAGGGAAGACACCAGGTTATGGTCAAACGCCCAAATAATGCCGATAACCCATACAGACAAAATGGGACAGGTTATTACTTCCAATACTGCAAACGCGGCAATAGGTTTATCAGGCAACCTTCTATGTTTCAACCTAAAAGCTGACGGAGCAGCAATTCAAAAAAGAGAAGGAACAACCGATAAGCTTGGAGAAGGAATGGCAGCACAAATGGCAGGAGTAAATGGCGTATTTATTGACCAGACTCTGTTCAGGAATGAAGGTTTCTGGATAATCCTTCAGCCCCGTGGTCAGAATGCAGATAATATTCATAACGATCATTACCTGATCGTATTAAACAACCGGGGTGAGATAAAAGGAACTCATTATGACAAATATGGCGAGCCATACAGGGAATGGACACCGGTGGCCAATATCGACATTTATAATACACCAACCGGCTGGGGAGCAGAATTGATGCTTGACATGAGATCACTGGATATTCCTGTGGATTACAGCAATACATGGGGAATTAACATATTCCGGAACAGGTTGCTTCCGGACAATAACTACGAATTGCAAGCCTGGAAATATACCGGGAATGATTTTTTCAATCCTGCAAAATTTGGTATCCTGACTGGTGTTTCAATAAAAAATATTTCTGTTTTCAAATCATATATTGAAAGAAAGATAAAAGAGACCGGATTGCTTCTGGCCAATTATCCCGAGGAAGAAAAAAACATTATAAACGAACTCCGGAAAGATCTGGCGTCTGTAAAGACCGGGACGCTGGATGAATTACGGGAAGCTGAGCTGAAACTTATAAATATTGATAACAAAGCCGGAATTCTTGAATCTTCGGTCTATTACAGAAATGCTCCTCATCCGGCAATCAGAGGGGGATATCCTTCGATGGATGTTACATTTATCGGCAATAAAGGATGGGCAGTAGGCCCGATGGGTACTATTCTGATTACGGAAGACTTCGGAAATAACTGGCAGAAGGTACTTTTAAATTCGGATGCGGATCTGTACAGAGTAAAATTCGTGAATGAGCAAGAAGGCTGGATTGCCGGAGGCCGGATAAGAATTGCCGAAACGAACGAATCGATGAGACATGATAAAAGGGGTGGTTATGGCTATATTTTTCATACTGCTGACGGGGGAAAGACATGGGAATGCCAGTATGGTGAAAGGGGAAGGCACCTTTTCGCACTTCATTTTGT
>DNOQ01000156.1 GCA_003501665.1 Bacteroidales bacterium
TCCAGCCGAAAAGAGCATTAAGTGGAAGAGCAAGCAGCATCAGTATTGCTCCCGTTCGCATAAGTTGGGTAAGTATATAACAGGAAGATGCATAAATCCTTGCCCAGGCGCCGAATCGTTGTTCAAGATAATAATAGGCTGAAATATTCCCTATACCCCTGTAAAGCGGAATAAAGAATTTGATGGTCATTATTGTGGCAAAAGGAATTGAGAGACTGAAGACAAATGCATTCCAGTTTGATGCATAAGCTTTACCGGGCAGGCCCAGAAAGCTTATACTGCTTACGAAAGTTGCAAAGATCGACATTCCCACAACCCATGCCGGTAATTTTCTTCCACCGGCAGTAAACTGATCGGTCGTCCTGTTCCTGAAAAAAAAGCTGGCGCCCACAATCAGGTTCCCGAGGATAAGTGTAAAAAAGACAATTGAATCCAGAAGTGGTAACTTCATCTGATAGCTGGTTTAGGAATTTGAGTCGTTTATCAGCGGATAAAATTACGATTTATATATTAGATTTGTGAATAGAAATTGGCTACAAACCTTAATCAATAGTGAGATGAAAATTAAATTTATATTGAAAAAAGTCTGTTTTACAATATTTTCTCTGTTAATTACCACAGCAATAATCAGTGGTCAGAAAAAGAATGATGACGGATTTCTGGGTAAAGCGCCTCTTTACAAGGCAAAAAAAAGTGCACTTGAATATCTTGGCGACAGTGTTATTGTAAAAAAGTTCGGGATCATATCGGATTCCATATGGAATTTTGCCGAACTGGGGATGCAGGAATTCAGATCATCGGCTATCCTGATAAAAACCCTGGAGGAGGAAGGATTTCAAGTTGAGAAGGGAGTTGCCGGGATGCCGACCTGTTTTGTTGCTACATGGGGTACGGGGAAACCTGTTATTGGCTTTCTGGGTGAATATGATGCATTGCCCATGCTTTCACAGAAACCGCTCACACCCGTGAAAGATCCTGTTGTTGAAGGAGCTCCGGGACACGGATGCGGACATAACAGGATGGGTACTGCTGCAGTGGCAGCAATTATTGCCGTTAAAAAAAGTATGGAAATCAACAAAATACCGGGCACAATTAAATTCTTTGGTTCTCCTGCGGAGGAAACGATCATCAGCAGGCCTTATATGGTCAGGGAAGGTGTTTTTAAAGATGTTGATGCAGTTATTGATAATCATTCCTCTGAGAAACTTGGAACAGAATATGGCGTTACCGGAAATGCAATTATATCTGCAATATTTACATTTAAAGGTAGAACAGCCCATTCTGCAGGCGCCCCCTGGAGCGGAAGAAGTGCACTGGATGCAGTCGAGCTTATGAATGTGGCAACCAATTACCTGAGGGAGCATCTTCACTATACTTACCGGATGCATTATATCATAATGGAAGGAGGCGAAGCCCCGAATGTGGTTCCCGACAAAGCCTCAGTGTGGTACTATGTGAGGAATACCGATGAAAAAATTGAAGAAATGTTCAGCAGGGTGAAAGATTGTGCCAGGGGTGCCGCAATGGCTACAGGTACAGAACTTGATACCATCACCATACTGACAGCCGTTCACCAGAAACATGTCAATAAAGTTCTGGCCGAGACTATCCAGCGCAATATTGAGCTGACAGGTTTGCCACAATGGACAGAGGAAGAAAATGAGTTTGCGAAAGCGCTTCAGAAGACACTCGGTGCGAAGGAAACGGGATATCCCGATAAGCTGAGTCCGCTGGGCATTCCATCAGGCATTCAGGTTGGAGGGGGATCGACTGATGTTGGCGAAGTATCTCTGATAGCTCCGACAGCAACTCTTAATTTCCCCGGTATGGTACCCGGATCGATCAGCCATCACTGGTCAACCGTTACCGCCGGATACGGGAGTGCTTCATGGAAAGGACTCAATGCCGGAGCTAAGGTTATGGCAGCAACTGCCCTCGATCTTCTTACCGATCAGAAATTACTCGGTGAGATCCTGAATGAGTTTAAGGAATATTCAAAAACACATCCTTATAAGTCCTTGCTTCCGGAGGGAGCAAAGCCGCCACTCGAGCTTAACAGGGAGCTGATGGATAAATACAGGAAGGCAATGATGGAAGTTGAATACTGAATTTGTAATAACGATGCATAAAGGATATTTTGGATCCGGAACATATATTACGCCCGAAAAAAACCTGAATATCGCGGACAGGATCTTTTTTCATACAAGATTATATTTCACTCTTAAGTTTGCCAGGACTGTCCTGACCTCACGACATCAGGCTAAGCGCGGGCGTTATGGTAATAAGGAATGGGCGGATTCTTCCTGGTATATTTTCAGATTTATTGAGAGATCAGGGGGGAGGTTCCATATCACAGGTATGGAGAACATAACAAAGACTCCCGCTCCTGTATTGTTCATTGCCAATCATATGAGTACGCTGGAGACCATGATACTTCCCTGTATTATATCACCACTGAGGAAGGTAACATTTGTGGTCAAAGAGAGCCTGGTAAAACATCCGCTGTTCGGAGATGTTATGAGATCGAGAGATCCGATTATTGTGGGACGCACTGATCCCCGGAAAGACCTTGAAGCGGTAATGAACGGCGGGATGGAATTATTGTCGAAAGGTATTTCGATAGTTATTTTTCCCCAGAGTACAAGAAATGTTATTTTTAAACCTGAGGAGTTCAATTCCCTGGGAGTGAAGCTGGCAAAAAAGGCCGGTGTACAGGTCGTCCCTGTGGCTTTGAAAACCGATTTCTGGGGTAACGGAAAACTGATAAAGGAAATCGGACCTCTTGACAGCAGCAAGACCATTTATTTCAGGTTCGGGGAACCGTTTGAAGTAAAAGGAACAGGCAGGGAAGAAAACCAGAAGATCATTGACTTCATAGAGTCATGGCTTGATGAGTGGCAGTGATTGAGTGAAATTTGAATTTTTTCCGCTAACATTTACATATAAAGATTATTTTCATAGATTTGTAGAGACCCTGGCTCTTTCTTATTAATCCTGACCTCATTATTTTAACGATTGATGAAAATCCTGCATTTTTACAATAACCACAAAAAATACATTAAATAACTTAATCTACTTTATATGGGAACATTAGACTGGATAGTTCTGGCACTTTTTTGTGTCGGACTTGTGGGAATAATAATCTGGGTGGTAAGGCAACAAAAGGAGACCTCAACAGATTATTTCCTCGCGGGTCGTGATGCAACATGGCTTGCTATCGGAGCTTCGATCTTTGCATCCAATATCGGATCTGAACATCTTGTCGGACTTGCCGGTGCCGGTGCATCCAGCGGTATGGCAATGGCTCACTGGGAAATGCACGGATGGATAATTCTGATACTTGGGTGGTTTTTCGTCCCCTTCTATGCACGAAGCGGAGTATTTACCATGCCGGAATTTCTTGAGAAAAGATATAACAGCAGCGCCAGATCTTTTTTATCTATTATCTCTCTGGTAAGTTATGTTCTTACAAAAGTTGCAGTTACCGTATATGCCGGAGGAGTGGTTTTCAAAGAGGTATTCGGTATAGAGTCCATCTTTGGCATCGATTTTTTCTGGATCAGCGCCGTTGGATTGGTCATACTTACAGGAATATACACAACTCTTGGTGGTATGAGGGCGGTATTATATACCTCCGTTCTGCAAACACCGGTATTACTTATCGGATCACTTGCAGTTCTGGTGATCGGACTTATTAAACTCGGAGGATGGTCAGAAATGATGGAAATATGCAGGGCGGTACCTGTTAATGAAGCAGGAGATACCATGACCAATCTGATGAGATCACCAAGTGATCCGGAGTACCCATGGACAGGAGTTATTCTTGGTTCGGCTATTATAGGCTTCTGGTACTGGTGTACCGACCAGTTCATCGTACAGAGGGTCCTGTCGGGCCGTAACCAGAAAGAATCGAGAAGAGGAGCCATACTCGGTGCAACTTTTAAACTATCGCCTGTTTTCATATTCCTGATACCGGGAATGATAGCCTATGCCCTTAATCAGAAGGGCCTCCTTACACTTACTGATTCTGATGCTGCTTTCCCGGCAATGGTCAAAGAGCTGCTGCCGATCGGATTTACCGGACTTGTTGTCGGAGGGATCCTTGCAGCATTGATGAGTTCTCTCGCTTCATTGTACAATTCATCAGCAACTCTTTTCACCGTTGATTTTTACAAGAAATACAAACCGGATGCACCTGAAAAGGAACTGGTTAGGGTTGGACGGATAGCTACTGTAGCTGTTGTTATTCTTGGTATTCTCTGGATACCCGTAATGAAAGGAATAGGTAAAGTACTCTATGCATATCTTCAGGATGTCCAGTCAATGCTGGCGCCGGGTATCGCAGCAGTATTTCTTCTGGGGGTGATCTCAAAAAGAATTACATCAAAGGCTGGATTATACGGACTTGTATCAGGTTTTATTTTGGGGATGACGCGCCTGGCATTTGTAGTGTTCGGGAAAAACCTCGGAGAAGGAAATTTCTTCTATAAAATTTTCCTTGCTCCAAACTGGCTCCATTATGAAATAGTCATATTCTTTATTGTGATTATTCTTATGATAGTTACCAGCATGGTTACTCCCAAACCCGATCCGGCTGCAATCAGGGGATTATATTTCGGATCGGCTACAGCAGAGGAAAAAGCAATTACCAGGGCAAGCTGGAATAACTGGGATCTCTTCTTCTCAGGAATTGTAATTGTGGTAATAATAGCGTTCTATATTTATTTCTGGTAGTTTTAATGATTTAAAGTAAGTTAACGATAACGAACCCTTCCCCTTAGCCTTAAGGGGAAGGGCAGGGATAGGGTTTCTGACAAATCAGTGGAAGGTCAGGGCTAGGATTGAAAACATAAAAGTGGAAGGTTAAGAATAAGGTTATAAACATTACTATGAGAAATATTAAGTTTATGAATTTATAATCGAATAGAAATGGACAAAATAAAGAATAAGGAGATCTGGTTTGTAACAGGAAGCCAGGATTTATATGGCCCCGGGACACTTAAACAGGTAGCAGCGGATTCGGTGGAGATTGCTCAGTCACTTGATAAATCGCCGGAGATAGTGGCCAAAGTGGTCTTCAAACCGGTTCTTACCAGTCCGGATTCCATTAATGAATTATGTACTGAGGCAAACAATGCAAAACAATGTATAGGACTTATTACCTGGATGCATACTTTTTCGCCGGCGAAGATGTGGATCAGAGGGCTTACCATCCTTAATAAACCTTTCCTTCATTTCCATACACAACTTAACAGGGACATACCGTGGGAAACCATCGACATGGAATTCATGAATCTTAACCAGTCGGCTCACGGTGACCGGGAATTCGGATTTATCGGAACCCGGATGAGGCTGAACAGGAAAGTTGTGGTCGGTCATTATGAGGATCCTGATGCTGTCAGCCGGATTGCCGTCTGGGCAAGAGCTGCAGCAGCTTATAATGATGCACTCGGTATGAAGGTCGC
>DNOQ01000296.1 GCA_003501665.1 Bacteroidales bacterium
TATACCTTATGAATTAGGGAAATACTTGCTTTTTGTTCTGTTGGTATTCGGGATTCTTAAGGGTAACAGAAGAGGCTATATCGGTTGGCTGATGCTTATACTTATTCTTCCGGGCGCTTTTTTCGATATGGCAGGAGCGTCAACATTTAAAAACATCGTTTTCAATCTAATTGGCCCTGTTAACATTGCACTGGCGGTTATCTTCTTCAGGAAGCAGGAGATGGAGAGGGGGAATTTCATTGAGACCCTGCGGCTTATGATATATCCAATGGTATCGGTGCTTGCCTTCACAGTTATGAAGGCGCCTGATCTGAAAACGGTTGAATTCACCCTGGGGGCAAATTTTGAAACTTCTGGAGGATTTGGCACAAACCAGGTCTCCACGGCTTTGGGACTGGGGGCCTTTTTAGTCTTCCTCTTTTTTCGCAAGAAGTGGACCCTTACAGGCTACAGATGGCTTGATATGGTTATGTTCCTTTTCTTCATTTTCCGTGGTCTGGTCACGTTTTCACGTGGAGGAATGATTGGAGGAGCTTTAGGAATTATGTTATTCCTTATACTTGACCGGGGAGAATCCGGGGTGGAGAGGGTTTTCAGGCCAGTGAAGGCGGTACTGACAGCAGTTCCTATTTTACTTTTACTGGTTTTTACATTTATCTATGCTGACAAGATCACAGGTGGGCTTCTTGCTCAGCGTTATCAGGGAGAAACTCCTGGCACACTCGCCGGAACAAAGGAAAAGACCCTTAATGTTATTACCTCCAATAGACTTCAGATCTTCAGTGATGACCTGAAGCTCTGGAAAGCAAATCCTTTATTTGGAGTGGGCGTGGGGGCATCAGTGCATCTGAGAGGCAAATCAAAGGGATTTTTATCGCATATTGAAATGAGCCGTCTGCTGTCAGAGCATGGAATTCCCGGGCTGATTTACGTAATTATATTATTCAATCTGGGCTTGAATATTTTCAGACAGCAGAGGCATGTAGTTTACAGAGGGATCCTGACAGCAATTTACATGATTGCGGTATTCACAACTTTTCATGCAGCAATGCGAACCTATGTCAGCCCCTTGTTTTTCGGTTTATCAATGCTCTCCGTCATTGAGGTGGATTATGAAGAAAATGCCGAATAATAAAGGGTTGAAAATATTGTATGTCGGGAATAAGCTTACACGTTACGGCTTCACTCCAGGTGTGATTGAGACACTAGGTCCTTTGCTTGAAAAGGAGGGTTACAGGGTATCCTATGTCGGCACACTTAAGAACCAGTTGCCGCGCCTGTTTGAGATATTATGGAGCACGGCAACTACCGGAAGGAAGGTTGATTACATTCTTATTGATACCTATAGCACTTCTGCATTTTGGTATGCATACCTGACCGGCAGACTGGCAAAGCTCACCGGGATAAATTATATCCCTATTCTTCACGGCGGCGATCTGCCAAAACGGTTGGAACGTTCAAGACGCGTTTGCGATAAATTGTTCAATAATTCATATGCAAATGTTGCCGTATCGGGATACCTCAGGCATGAGTTTGAAAAAGCCGGGTATAAAACTATGACAATACCAAACAGCATTGATATCTCAAAGTATCCTTTCAGATTAAGGGAACAACCCCGGCCGAAATTGCTCTGGGTGAGATCGTTTCACCAACAGTATAATCCCCTCATGGCGGCCGATGTTCTTGAAGGCCTGCTTCACAGTCATCCTGATGCAGAACTTTGCATGGTAGGACCGGATAAAGACGGAAGCATGGAAGAATTCAGAGACTCCATCAGAGTAAAAGGCATAGAAGACCATATTAGGATAACAGGCAAATTATCAAAAGAAGAGTGGATATCTCTGTCTGAGAATTATGATTTTTTTATCAATACAACCAATATTGACAACACCCCCGTCAGCGTCATTGAAGCAATGGCACTGGGTATGATTGTTGTATCAACAGATGTCGGAGGAATGTCCTACCTGGTCGCGAAAGATGAAGAAGCTCTTTTAGTTAATATTGCGGACTCAACTTCCATGCTAAATGTGATATCTGATCTTATTGCAAATCCTTTCATAATACCTTCACTGTCTAGTTCTGCACGAAGGAAAGCTGAATCATTTGATAGTAAGAGTGTCTTAATGCATTGGAGAAAACTTCTGATTTGAATTCATGTCTTTAATCCATGATAAAATTTATCCTCTGATGCCAGTTGATATCCAGAACCTGATGATCTCAGTATATGGATATAAATGGCGCCAACGGCGATTCGGCCCAAAATTCACATTATTCCTGAAAGAGGTAAAAGAGAGAGAGTATTTCACCTTTGAACAATGGCATGTCTATCAGAAAGAAAAACTTAGAAGAATACTAGTGCATGCTTATACCAATGTCCCATTCTATCAAAAAAAATATACAAGTGCTGGTATAAATCTATCAGATCTGAAAAACTTTGAACTTACAGATCTTAAACATTTGCCATTTCTTGAAAAGGATGAGCTAAGAACTTATGGAACAACATCCCTTCTGTCTTCTAAACTATCAAAAGGTATATTCATTTCAAGCAGCGGAAGTACCGGGACTCCAACCAGAATTTTTATACCGCAGTATTTTCATCAACAATGGACGGCATTAATGGAGGCTCGTGTTCGTAATTGGGCGGGTGTTACAAAAGATACTCCAAGGGGAATGATAGGTGGGAGAAGAATACTGCCAGAATATCATTCCAAAGGGCCTTATTACAGGTACAATTATTTTGAAAAGCAAACATATTTTTCTGCATATCATCTTTCGCCTGTTACAGTAAGCAACTATCTTAAGGGGTTTTTTGATAATAGTGTTAAATACCTTACAGGGTATGCAATGAGTATTTTCCTTCTCGCAAAATTCACCGCTGAAAAAGAACTTGCGGCTCCCAAATTAAAAGCAGTAATTACATCCAGTGAAAAGTTAACTGAAGAAATGAGGAAGACAATTGAGGAGGTATTTCATTGTAAAGCCTTTGACTCCTACAGTGGATGCGAGGCCTGTGGCCTGATATCTGAAACCCCGGAGGGTGTACTGGTTGTAGCCCCTGACGCAGGTGTAATGGAATTTGTCAACTCAGATGGTAAATATGTGAACCCGGGCGAGTCGGGTGAAATAATATCTACCGGGGTGTTGAATTATGACCAACCATTAATCAGATATCGTATTGGAGACATTGCAAAATTATCTTCAGATCAATCTCCGGTTGCAGGAAGAGAATTAGTAAGAATTGATGAGATTGAAGGAAGAATTGAAGATTTTGTGATTACACGAGATGGCAGGTCAATGGTTCGTTTTCATAGCCTGTATGTTGATATTCCAGGGCTCAAGGCTGGTCAATTAGTCCAAAAAGATTATGATCATTTTATATTAAATCTGGTAATTGAAAAGAAGGTCTACAACAGGCTTCAATCTGAAAAAACATTAAAGAAAAGACTTGAAAGCCAGGTTGGCACGGTTCATTTAGAATATAATTATCCCGAGAAACTTCCTGTAAATGGAAATGGGAAAATACGTACGGTAGTAAGTGAAATACGGTGACTCTATAAACTTAAAGCTATCTGTTAAAATTGAATAATTCCTTGAAAGTATTAGTAATAAACCAATATGCCAGTATGCCTGAATATAATACTGGTGCTGGGGAAAGACATTATTACATTGCTTCCAAATTAGCAGAACTGGAATATGATTTCACTATTGTATCAGGTTCTGTTAATCATCTGTTTATCAAGAATCCCGAAACCAGTGGCTTATTTAGTGAGGAGTCTTTCCATGGAGGAAGATTTATCTGGGTTAAGCTCAGAAATTACAAGCCTGAAAGTCTCTACGGACGTCTGTTCTCGTGGTTTGAATTTCTCTTCAAACTCTTTAGTTTACCGGTCCGAAAGTATAAACCTGATTTAGTACTCGTTTCTTCGATGTCTCTGTGGTCTTCCTGGTATGGTATCTATATTAAAAGGCGGTTGAGGATCCCTTTTGTTTTGGAGATCCGTGATATTTGGCCAATGACCCCTGTTCAAGTCGGTGGAATATCAAAATTCAATCCTTTCATAATAATTTTTGGTTTCCTTGAAAAACTAGCGTATTATCAGGCAGATGCATTTATCTCCTTAATGCCGGGTTTTTACAAACATCTTACTAAAACAATTAAAAGGACAAAATGTGTCCATTGGATTCCCAATGCGATTGAAAGGAATTTACTATGTGAGGTAGCACAGAAAACTAATCGGCATTGCAATGGAAAGTTTACAATTGTTTATGCGGGTGCCTTAGGATATGCTAATGCCATGGAGTGTTTTATTAAGGCAGCGATTTTATTGGCTTCATATGAAATAGATTTTCTGATAATCGGTGATGGGCCTGAGAGAGCAAAGTTAGAGGTCATGGCGTTTGATTACCCTAAAATCAAATTTGTTAACAAAGTGAAAAAGACTGAGGTGTTGAAAGTTTTATTAAATGCTGACGCCGGGTTCATTAGTTGGGGAAATTATGAACTCTATAATTATGGGGTTTCAGCAAATAAATATAATGACTATATGTTGGCTAAATTGCCAATCATATCATCCAGTAATATTCCTGATGACCCTGTTGTTCTGGCTGGATGCGGAATTCAAGTACCTTCTGGTGATGCGAATAAAATTGCAGAAGCAATTCTAAACTTAGCTTCTCTAAGTGTAAACGAAAGAGAAAAACTGGGCGAGAATGGTTATTCATATGTAATGAGTAACAATACTTATGAAAAGATCTCTAAGCAATATGAAGA
>DNOQ01000118.1 GCA_003501665.1 Bacteroidales bacterium
TGCGAATATACTCATTTATTTCATAAACAACTCCTGTAATCACGCCTGCCTTAAGGGCATCGGCAGTATTTTTGCCGGGAAATGTATATTCTCCCGAAACTGATTCAAGCGGAAGCTTATCGGTAAATTTATGGAGTGCCCTGAATCTCATCGATAGACCCGGTGATATATTTCCCCCTTTATAGTTTTTGCCCGACAGATAATCATAGGTAATTGCTGTACCTGCATCAATTATAAGTACTTCTTCACCAGCAAAGTGTGAATATGCACCTGCAACTGCAGCAAGCCGGTCAGGGCCCAGTGTTTCCGGTGTTTTATATTCATTTCTGAAGGGTAGTTTAGATTTATGGGTAAATATATGAACGAGTGGTATATCAACACTCATCAGGTCATACATGAATTCAGGCAACTCTCTTACGGAACTAATTATCATTTTATCGAGCCTGAAGGGAGAAACTTTATCCCTGAGTTTCTCACAACTGTGCTCCCTGGTGCGGAGGGAGATGACCTTTTTACCATTATCATATACTGCAAGCTTGTTAACAGTATTCCCGATGTCATAAATTACATTCATGGAGGTACTTAATATACAGCAAAGGTATGAAATATGACAGTAAGTTCATAAAGTTCATAAAGTGCGCTAAAGTGCCTAGAGTGCCTAGAGTGCCTAGAGTGCCTAGAGTGCCTAGAGTTAGAGTTATCCCTCATCTTTGAATATAACTCTAAGTACTTTAGCGCACTTTAGGCACTTATAACAATTCCGTCTAATATTTTTTTAATCACCGAAATGGCATCCTTAACAGAAAGCACATTCTTTATTGTGAGGCTGAGTTTTGACTCCTTCTGCCTGACTGATATCTGTCCGGGGAAGCGGTTTACATAAGTCATGATTGAAATGAACAGCTGACTTCTGTAGAATTCTGAATCAGGATTGGAAATAAAATTAGCTATAAGCAGATCGTTCCTGAGCACTATCTTTTCGATTCCGAGTTTCACGGCTATCCATTTTATCTTTACAATATCCAGCAAAGCTGACGCAGGAGCAGGGAGAGGTCCGAACCGGTCAGTCAGGTTCCTGGCAAATATTTGAAGTGATTCTTCATTCTCAATCTCATTAAGTTCCTTATAAAGTCTTATTCTTTCCGCGATGTTTGAGATATATTCATCGGGGAACATAATTTCCAGGTCAGTATCAATTTGAAAATCCGACACGTATGATTTTGGCTTTTCCTTTACCGGCCGGATGACTTCTTTGATATCTTCTTCATTTAGTCCGGTTTGCCCGCTTTCCCGTAATTCGTGTAAGGCTTCATTCAGGATCCTCTGGTATGTTTCGAATCCCACATCGGCAATAAACCCGCTCTGTTCTCCTCCGAGAAGGTTTCCGGAACCTCTTATATCAAGATCCTGCATCGCGATATTAAATCCGCTTCCAAGTTCCGAGTATTCCTCAATAGCCTTTAACCTTCGCCGGGCATCATGAGTAAGGGTGTTCAGAGGTGGAGCCAGAAGGTAACAAAAAGCTTTTTTGTTTGATCTTCCCACCCTTCCTCTCAGCTGGTGTAACTCTGACAGACCGAAATGCTGAGCTTCATTAATAAAGATCGTATTTGCATTCGGAATATCCAGTCCCGACTCGATGATCGTAGTGGCAATCAGCACATCATAATCGCCCTGGATGAAGTCGAACATTACATTTTCAATTGATGGTCCGTCCATCTTACCATGTACCACTGCAGTTTTAACGTTGGGACAGATACGTTGTATTTTATTACGGATCTCATTTATATTCTCAATCCTGTTATGTATAATAAATACCTGGCCACCCCGGGCAACTTCGTATTCGATACCCTCCCTGATTATTTCTTCGTTAAATCCGTGCAATTCGGTAACTATTGGCATCCTGTTAGGCGGCGGGGTATTGATAATAGACAGATCGCGGGCACCCATCAGCGAAAACTGTAATGTTCGCGGTATCGGAGTGGCCGTAAGCGTAAGTGTGTCGACACTGGTTTTGAGTGTTTTCAGTTTCTCCTTTACCGATACACCAAACCTCTGTTCTTCATCAATAATAAGCAATCCGAGGTCTTTGAAACTGATTTCCTTACCGACCAGCTTATGAGTACCGATGATTATATCTATCCTCCCTTCAGCAAGATCTGAGATGATCCTTTTCTGCTCAACCGGCTTTTTATGACGGCTCAGGTACTCGATATTGCATGGGAATCCTTTGAGCCTCGAACTGAAAGTTTTATAATGCTGAAGTGCAAGAATTGTTGTCGGGACCAGTACCGCGGTCTGCTTGCTGTCGGCAGCTGATTTGAATGCAGCTCTGATTGCTACTTCTGTCTTTCCGAAACCAACATCACCGCAAACAAGCCGGTCCATCGGATGAGGAACCTCCATATCCTCTTTTATTGCGACTGTTGCAGTCAGCTGATCGGGAGTATCTTCATAGATGAAAGAAGCTTCAAGTTCACGCTGGAGGTATGAATCGGGCGAAAATGAATAACCATCAGAAGCCATTCTTTTTGCATAAAGTTTAATCAGATCTTTGGCTATATCCTTAACCTTGCTTTTGGTAGCCTGTTTCAGCTTCTGCCATGCACCCGAGCCAAGCTTGTAAATTTTAGGCTCCGAACCATCCTTCCCTTTATATTTTGAGATCCGGTGTAATGAATGGATCCCTACATACAGAATATCATTGTCCCTGTAAACAAGCTTAATTGCTTCCTGTATCTTCCCGTTTACCTCAATTTTTTCAAGACCTCCGAACTTGCCGATCCCATGGTCGATGTGAACAACATAATCACCAGGATTCAGCCCGGTAAGCTCCCTGACAGATATACTCTCCTTTCTTGTGAAATAACCCCGGATCCTGAATTTATGATACCTGTCGAATATCTGGTGGTCGGTATATATACAGATCCTGATATCGTGATCGGTAAATCCCCCGTGAAGATTGAAAAGCAAAGGTTTGAAACGGACTTCAGGATTTATCTCCGCAAATATATCCTTCAGCCTGTCGATCTGAGACTGGCTCTCTGAAATAATGAATGTACTGTAGCCTTCAAGATTATTGGAAACCAGTTTCCCGGTAAGAAGTTCAAAGTTTTTATTGAATGCAGGCTGAGGTTCTGTCCTGAATTCAAAATATAATCCCATGCCCGGGTTTTTAACGGTAAATTCATTTATCCTGAATTTCTCACATTCTTCGAGGAAACGGTTTCCGGTCATTATCAGATCCTTTTTTCCCGTTATCTGGCCTGTTTCTTCCCTGCTTACAACCTGGGTGAAGATGTCATTGATCTTCTCCCTGATAAATGCTGCATTTTCCATCCAGAAAACTGCTGACTGAGGGAGAAAATCCGTGAATGAATCATTCACTTCTTCCAGCGATATGTCCTGGATATTGGGGATGATTGATATCTGTGAACAGATATTTACCGAAAGCTGGTCATCTGTATTGAATGTTCTGAGTGAATCGACTTCTTCGCCAAAAAAGTCGATCCTGTATGGAAGATCGGCTGAAAATGAAAATACATCGGCAATACTGCCCCTGATTGCATATTGTCCCGGTTCATTCACAAAATCAACCCTTTCAAAATTGTATTCATTGAGGACTTCTTCGAGAAATTCCAGAGATAGCCTGTCGCCCTTTTTTATTGTGAAAGTATTCTTCTTAAGGTTTTTTTTACTGATTACTTTCTCCATAACTGATTCGGGATAAGAAATAATTATCCCTTTTCTCTTTCCTGATGTCAGGAAATTGAGAACTTCGGTACGCAAAACTATATTTGCAGGTTCTGTCTGCTCATACTGAACAGATCGTTTATACGTCGAGGGAAAAAAGAATACAGAATCATCACCGGTGAGGGAAACAAGATCATTGTAGAGATAAGCCGCATCTTCTTTTTCGGGGATTATCACAATATGTATAAGGGAGGTTTCCCGGTAAACCTTTGCAATTGCGATTGCCTTTGACGACCCCGACAATCCTGAAATACTTATTCTGTTTGATCTGTTATCGAGTATTGCTTCTGATAAGCCTGCAAGGACAGGGTTATCATTAAAAATACCGGTCAGTTCGTTTTCTTTCATCTGCTGTAATCCGGCTGCAAATTTAATATCAATTTACCGGGAAAATAATTCAATCCTGAAAACTCATGCAGAAGATAGTCTCCTTTCCGGGAATTGAACGAACTTTTAGACTGCCGCCATGGGCTCCCATTATCTGTTTTGAAATGCTCAGCCCTATGCCTGATCCTTTTTCTCTTGTAGTGAAAAACGGGATGAATATCTCCTCAAGGTTTTCTTCACTTATTCCCGGACCATTGTCACATACACAGATCTCGGGATTCAGGTTATAACCTTTCCGGGAGATAACTCTGATCCTGCATCCGGGATTATTTTCATTGGCTTCAAATGCGTTTTTTATAAGATTTATAAGCACAAGTGAAATAAGATTTCCATCAGCGAAGATTTCGAGATCAGGGTCACCATTTTCGAAGGAAATTACTGTACCGGATCCTTTTTCGAGGGAATCGCTGAGAATCCTCACCCGTGCAAGAAGTTCGGATACTTTGAACAGTTTCAGTTCCGGTCTGGGTATCCGGGTAAGTTTCCGGTATGATTCAACAAATGCCGAAAGACTTTTACCCTGTTCCACTATCACATTAAGTCCCTGAAGGACAGTTGATATTGTTTTATCAGAAACTTCTTTGGCCTGAACCGGCTCTTCTCCGTTCTTAAAAATTCTTGTAAGGGATTCGGAAAGAGATGTTATTGGTGTAATGGAATTCATTATTTCATGCATAAGTACTCTTATCAGTCTCATCCATGAATCAACCTCTTTTTCATCCAGCTCATGTTTGATGTCCTGAATAGAAAGTATGGTCAGTTCATTCTCTTTTGTTCCGGATAATGTTGATTTCAGCAGCAGCTGTACTTCCCCCTGACTGGTATTGATGGGTACCAGCTTCCTTTCCTGAGGTTTAAAATTCATGATCGTTTTGTAAAGTTTTCTGTCCACTCTTTCGATCTGCCTGAGATGTGTCAGAGCTTCTGTTGACAGGAGTCTTTTTGCTGATGAATTGGCATGGTGAATGAAACCTTTGTCATTATATGTTATGATACCTGTTGCAAGATGTTCAAGAATTCTGCTGAAATAGTGTTCCTGTTTTCTGATCTCGAATTTAAGCTTTTGTAACTGATGGTTGAAACTGTTCATGCTCTGGTGCAATTCCCTTACTATTCCGCTCTTATTATCAACCGGGAAGGAAAGGTTGGAGTCATCATCCACTAACGAGTCGAAGAAAAACCTGATGTTCCTGTTTGTGCTGTTAAGATATTTTATTAAACCATATGCGATCAGGATTATAACCAGGGCACATATGACCGAAAAGCGGACTGAGCGGACTGAAAAAATAATATAACCGAGCAGGACAGAAAGCAATACGATCGCCAATACTCTGATTATAATATTGATATATAAGCTTTTACTGATCATTTTCCATCTTTCTTTAGTCTGTTGTATAAAGTTTGTCTGGTTATCCCGAGCTGTTCGGCTGCGGCTGTAAGGTTACCGTTATTTTTTTCAATGGCCATATTTATCATTTTTTGTTCCATCTCTTCGAGTGTTGCAATTGATTCAAAACTAATGCTTTTCGAAACAGACTTCAGATAAAGATCTTCAGGCTTGATTACCGGAGTGTCGCTCAGGATAACGGCTTTTTCAATCGTATTCTGCAATTCCCTTATATTACCGGGCCATGAATAATCCATTAGTTTATCAAGTGCCTGCCTGTTGATCTTTAAATACCTTTTATTGTATTTACTGGTATATTTCTGCAGGAAAAATTCAGCAAGGGAAACAATATCTTTCCCCCGTTCCCTTAAAGGAGGCAATTCAATCTGTATGGTATTGATCCGGTAAAGAAGATCTTCCCTGAAGAGCCCTTCCCTGACCATGCTTTCAATGTTTCTGTTGGTGGCGGAAATTAATCTTATATCCACCGGGACAGGATCATTTGATCCGATTCTAGTTATCTGCCTGTTTTCAATTGCGGCAAGCAGTTTGGCCTGGAGGTGAAATGACAGATTTCCGATTTCATCAAGAAACAACGTTCCCTTGTGTGCTATCTCAAATTTACCCTGCCTGTTCTCTCTTGCATCGGTAAAGGCACCCTTTACATGTCCGAATAATTCGCTTTCAAAGAGTGTTTCGGTTATTGCACCCATATCCACGCTGACAAGAAGTTCTTTTGCCCTGTTTGACATCCGGTGAATCTCCTGTGCAATAAGCTCCTTGCCGGTTCCGTTCTCCCCGGTTATCAGCACGTTGGCATCAGTCTTTGCCACCTTCCGGGCAAGTTTCAGGACTTTCATAATCTGAGGGGAAGAACCAATAATATATCGTTGTTCACGGTTCATCTCTCTCTTAAGTACAGATTCCCTGTCCTTAAGAACATTTAATTCCTTTTTTGAGATGTTAAGCTGGAGAGCAAGCCTTAGAGTTGCCAGTAATTTTTCATTATCCCATGGTTTTATCACAAAATCAGAGGCCCCTGCTTTAAGAGCTTTTACCGCTGTTTCGATATCACCGTAAGCTGTAATCATCACAACAGATATATCCGGCTTTGATTCTTTGATCCTCCCAAGCCAGTAAATACCTTCATTACCCGATTTGACCCCTGCAGTAAAATTCATGTCAAGAATAACCAGATTATAATCTTTCTTCCTGAGCTCGAACACTATCTGATTCGGGTTGGAGATCAGTGTGACATCGCCGAACTCAGGGACCAGAAGTATCTCAAGTGCGCTCAGGATGCTCCTTTTATCGTCGACAACCAAAATGGAGGTTTTCTGAAGGGACATTATGTAATTATTAGTTTAATTGTTTTTTAACCACGGAGTAACACAGGGTCTGCACGGAGAAAAAAACCGTGGTACTCTGTATAACTTAATGCAACTCCGTGGTTAAATTAAATCAAATCATAATTAAAGTCAATAAAGTGTAAAAAATTTTTACGGAAAAACGTAAAAAATATTAACTTGCTGTTGACAGATAACAACAAAACATATTGTATATCAATAAGATACAATAATGGCATCATTTTGGTACTCCTTTAATAAACAAAGAATGCTATGATTAAGCACGATTTAATAGCAGCACTTAGAAGTATTCTCAGAAAGAAAGTTATTTCTATGATCAGCATTCTTGGCCTCGGAATAGGACTTGGATGCATAATTATTCTTATGGCTCTGGTAATCCATGAAAAATCGTTTGATACTTTTATTCCTGATCACAGGAATGTGTACCGAATAATTTTGGGTTCAAATTCTCAGGTGCATTATCCGCTTGCCGAATCGATGAAAAATGAATTTCCGGAGGTAAAGGACTATTTCAGGTATTACCAGGCAGGCCCGATACAGCTTAAGACTCCCGGAAACGAAATAGTGAGGGAAGAGGATTTTGGTTTTGCCGATCCGGCCCTTTACGGGATAATGGGAGTAAATTTTATTTCGGGAACCCCGGCAAATTCAATGAGTGAAGTGGCCATTTCAGATAAATCGGCCATGAAATATTTTGGAAATCTTTCTCCTCTCGGGGCTATAATTGAGGTACGGTTTCCGGAAGGTTTTATAAAACTCACGGTATCAGGAGTATATAAAAGCTTTCCTTCAAATTCAACACTCGATCCGGCGTTAATTACCGACATTAGATTGTCCCAAAAAATGTCGGCACAGTTTCAGAGAGCCCTGGGTGATTACGGTACATCAGAGACTCAGCCATTAGGATGGAGACATTCCGGATACCTTTCGTTAATGATACTCGATAAAAATGCAGATCCCTCAGTGTTGCCGTCAAAAATGGAAAAATACAAGGAATTGATTGCCAATCCGGGACAGGATACACTGAGCTTTAAATTACAACCTGTGGCGGATATATACCTTGGATCGGAAGGGATAGCCGGAAGCGTTTATCTCCGGCGGGGAAATGCTGATGAGCTTAAATACTATGAAATTATATCATTGCTGGTCCTTATTATCTCGCTCGCAAATTTTGTTCTTCTTGCCCGGGCAGGAGTATCGGATAGAACCAGGGAACTGGGCACAAGGAAAGTCTATGGCGCCTCTCATGGAAAAATACGGCGGATGGTTATTCTGGAATCCTTTGTCATAGTGTTGCTCAGTCTCGTCCCGGCAATTTTCGTTATTGAGTCTGGTATTCCTTTTATCAATGATACTCTTGGCAAAACACTCACGGGCCAGGTCTTCCTGACTCCCCGGCTGTGGTTTTTGCTTGTAATGCTTATTCTGCTTACAGGTTTACTGTCAGGCTGGATAATAGGACTGAATTATTCCCGGATACCTGCCTTAAAAATGATTTCGGGAAAGATCTCGGGATTGAACGGGTCAAAAAAATGGAATTACTCATTTCTATTGCTTCACTTTACAATCTATATGATACTTGTAACAGGGTTGATTGCAGTTTCAAAACAACTTAACTATTCAAGGAGCGGTTATACAGGCATAAATCCGGAAAATGTTCTTGTGGCCGATCTCAATTCTGACGAGCTGAAGAACAGTTTCCTTACTTTGTGCGATGAGATTAAGAAAATACCGGGTGTAGTGAATGTTGCAGGGGGGTCTTTCATTCCGCCTTTTGGACATTTCCTGCCTGTCAATCTTGCAGACGTATCGGGAGAGAGAATCAGGTTTGATGGTCTTATAATGGGCGAGGGCATGACAGAACTACTTGGCATTGAGGTCATTGATGGCTCTTCCTTCGGTCCGTACAAGCAGGGTCCGCCTGAAGTGCTTATCAATGAATCGGCTGCAAGAGAGCATAACGTTAAAGCAGGAGATAACCTGCTTGCATTTAAAGTGAGGGGAGTGGTAAGGGATTTTCATGCACATTCCCTGCATTCCACTATACAGCCTATGGTCATCCTTCCTCAGAATCCTTCCAGGATGGGGCTTATAGCAATTAAAACTGACGGCAGGAATGATGAAAATATTATTAAGGGATTCAGGGAACTTTATTCACATATTGCCCCGAATGAAATTTTTGAGGTACGTTATCTGACCGGCCAGGTTGAGGATTTCTATGAACGTGAAAGAAACCAAAGCCATATCATAGAAGCATTTTCACTTCTGGCATTGATATTATCCATTATGGGATTGTTCGGGATATCACTTATAAGCATATCAAAAAGAAAAAAGGAAATAGGTATCAGAAAAGTGAACGGAGCATCAGTATCTGAAGTATTGCTGATGCTTAATGCAGATTTTGTAAAATGGGTGCTGGTGGCCATTGCTGTCTCAGTTCCGGTTTCACACTGGCTCATATCACACTGGATGGAAAGATTTGCCTACAGGACAGCGATAAGCTGGTGGATCTTTGCTCTGGCAGGTTTATCAGCGGTTGTAATTGCACTGCTGACAGTCAGCTGGCAGAGTCTGAGAGCAGCTACAAGGAACCCTGTGGAAGCTTTGCGGTATGAATAACCTCTCCCTAAATCCCTCTCCCGGGGGGGGATGGACTTAAGAGTGCCAATACAGAAATTAGAGAAACACAGTCAGTTAAATAAGCATGATACAGACTATATAAATAAGAATAAAGAATTACCGAATGGGAAAAAATTTCCGGCTTGCATTCAGAAGTTTACTGCATAACAAGGCGATAAACAGTATAAATATTCTGGGACTTGGAATCGGAATAATGGCTGTCTTACTTATTTTTCAGTATATCAGCTTCGAAAAAAGCTATGACAGATTCTTTGATAATAAGGATCGTCTGTACAGGGTGGTGTTTTACAGGTATTATAAAACAGGACTTGATAAAAGTGTAGGCAACAGTTATTATGTGGGACAGATGGCTTTTGAAAGAATACCCGGAATTGAAAACTTTTGCAGGTGTAAAAGAGAGACTCAGTTTGTACTGGCCGGTGATCAGATCTATAAAGAGGAAAAGACGCTTTTTGCAGACAGTTCTTTTTTTGATATTTTTTCACATACTGTTATATCGGGTGATAAAAATACTTTTCTCAGGCAGCCTGGAATGGTGATACTTACCGAATCAACCGCGAAGAAATACTTTGGCGACTCGGATCCTGTCGGGAAAACAATTTACGGAGTCAATCCCGGTAAGAAACCGGTCATTGTCCAGGGTGTCGTTAAAGATGTACCGAATAACTCACATCTTAAATTTGACCTGGTCATATCATTATCAACATTGATTAACAAATCATATTGCTATACATGTAATAACACCAATACATATTTTCTTATACGCGAAGGGGCAGATCCTGAAAAAATTGGAAAAGAGATTGGTTTTCTTGCCAATGAATATTTCACGATGGCGAAAGTTGAGATAGATTTTCCCGTCGAATTTCACCTGCAGGCGGTTACTGATATTCATTTACATTCCAATTACCGCTTTGAATTTGAACCAAACGGGAACAGTAAATATCTCTCGATTCTGACTGTAATTGCCTTCCTGATTCTCATAAGTGCCGGTCTTAATTATTTTAATCTTCTTTCATCAATAACCGGAAGAAGGATCAACGGGATAGGCATTCGTATTGTTAATGGCGCTACAGAAAAGGATATAATTTCGGAATTCACAACCGAAGCTTTTCTGACAGTAATTATCAGTCTGGGATTGTCTCTTTTTTTGTTGTTTCTGCTTTTCCCCGTCTTCAGGAATTTTCTGAACCTTAATTTTAAACTTGCATCTGTATTCAATATCAGGACCTGGCTTCTCCCTGTTACCATAATGCTGATATCAGGCTTTCTGGTTGGTCTGGCCCTCGGTAAAAAAGCCTGTAATGTTGCTCCGGTATCATTTTTAAAGAAAGAAATGGTGTTAAAAAACAAAAGACAATCCATGAAATTTCTTCTCACCGGACAGTTTGTAATTACTATCATACTGACAGGGATTACAATCGGAGCCATGAAACAGATAAGATATATGCAGCATGAAGCTTTGACGATGAATATTGATCAGGTACTTGTTGTTAAAAGACCGGTCGACAGAGAATTTAATTCTTCTCAATCAGCTTTCCGGGAAACTTTATTAAAATATCCGGGTATTACTGACATTACTTTTTCGACTGTAGCTCCCGGTGAAAAGAACACCTGGGTAAAAGGAGGAATTGCTGTTAAAGGCAAAGAAAGACTGGATTACCAGTTCTTCCAGTCAAATGTGGCTCCGGATTTTTTCAATTTTTTCAATGTCAGGCTTCTTGCCGGAAGACAGTTTTTCAAAGATGAAAGCAACTGGCTTGGAGGTCCCCGACATCTCATACTCAACAAAGAAGCAGCAAAAGTACTGGAGGATGGAGATTTTAAGAATGTTATAGGAAAAATTTTGTACGATAATGATAATGAGGAAGATATAGGAGAGGTAGTCGGTGTGATCGACGGATATTTTCAGAATTCTCTCGATGAGGAAGTTAAGCCGACTATTTTTAATTGTGATCAGTCAGGCTATTTCCTGTTCATCAAAATCCGTGATGCAGATATTCAGCAAATAATTGGCAGGGTGAAAAGCGAATTCAAACAGTACTTCCCCAATCAGTATTTTGAATACTATTTTCTGAACGACTATTTCAATTCACAATATAAAACCCATATTCAGCTTTTCAGATGTTATATCCTGTTCAGCATAATGGCTGTAGTAATAACCATTCTGTCCCTCTTCGGACTTGTGACGATGGCATCCGTTTCCAGAACCAAAGAGATCGGGATACGCAAACTGAATGGTGCAAAAGTCGCGGAGATACTATATTTTCTGAATAAAGATTTTATAATTCTTGTAACAATTGCATTTGTGATCGCAATTCCTGTAATGTGGTTGCTCCTGAACAAGTGGTTACAGTCATTCGCATACAGAATACGGCCGGGTGTGGGTGTAATATTTTTAACCGGAATAATTGCATTTGGAATTGCTTTAATAACTGTGACATGGCAGAGCTGGCGGGCGGCAACAAGAAATCCTGTGGAAGCGCTCCGGTATGAATAACCCCCAAACTCCCCTGGGGGATTTAGGGGTGGATTTCAGCTGGCCGGCAGAGTTAATAATTCGGGCTTAAGTATTGTATTATGAGTAAATTGCTCAAACTAATCTGATTCTATTATGAATTTTAAGCAGATTTCCAGAAGCATTCTCAGGGACCGGTTAAATAATCTGATAATAATAACCAGTCTTGCCGTTGGATTGGTAAGCATTAATCTTGTTGTTCTTTTTATCAGCAGGGAACTGGGTACTGACAATTTTCATAAAAACAGTGACAGGATATATGCACTGAAATGTGATGATCCCTGGTTGCCCGGTAAACAAATGTATCATTGCCGTTACGGATCGGCAGAATACATGAAGAACAATTTTGCCGGGGTGGAAGATTTTTGCCGGGTGAATAATTCCAATGCCCTTAAGATAAGTGCAGATAATGAAGATTATTTTGATAATCCCAAAATTATCGGAGTCTCGGAGAATTTTTTCAGGTTTTTTTCATACAGGCTCGTGACAAATAATCCGGAAACAGCACTGGAAGCCAGTAACAGCCTGGTCATTTCAACTGAAATTGCAAAAAAATATTTCGGGGATCATGATCCGGTCGGAAAGATAATTACTCTGGTTAACCGGAATAAACAGGACGAGATGACAGTAACCGGTATCTTCGAAAAGCCTGTTGAAAATACCCAGATCAATTTCGATATGGTGCGCCTGATTGGTGATGTCGACAGCCGCTGTTATGTAAAGCTGGCCGGAAATACTGATCAGGAGGATATGGAAAAACTCTTTGCGGAGAAGAAAGAAACTATTCCTGTTATACATACCGGAGTACCCGGCCAATATTATCTTGAGCCCCTGAGGCTCGCGTATTTCGATACAACTCGGCGTTCGACCGTCGAGAACAGCCGTGACAGAAGAGATCTGTGGATTGCCATGATCATCGGACTTATGATCATAGGAGTTGCTGTATTTAACTACCTGGCGATACTGGCAAACAAGTTTCACAGGAAAACGAAGGAGTTTTACCTGCGAAGAATAAACGGCAGTTCTCTGTCAAACATGATTTTCAGGTTCCTACTGGAGAATAGCATTATTGTTGTTTTCTCGTTCATTTTGGGCCTGTTCCTGATGCTTGACGGCTTACCCTTCTTTAACAAATTGACAGGCAGTGGGATCACAGGAGCATTCATCTTCAAACCAGGACAAATTGCATTTCTGGCAGCTGTACCTGCTCTTTTGATACTGGTCACCTTCTTCTTCACTTACTATCTGATGAACTCAAATCTGGGCTTAAATCTGCTAAAGACTGATCAGGACCATAAAATAAAGACCATTCAGATTCCTGTCTTTAATGTGCTTCAGCTGGCCAGTTCAATAGCGCTAATTATTTGTTCCATAGTCATTATCCGGCAGATGAATTTCATAACCAATAAACCGATCGGGTTGGACAGAGAGGTGATTGAGGTCAGAATTCCTCCGCAGTACAAAGACAAGGCAGGAGTATTTAAGGAGGAACTGATGAAACACAGTGCTGTAAAAAATGTTTCAGTGGTAGNNGTGCTTGGAATTGAACTTGTTGCCGGAGATGATTTCTCTGAAACCCTATCTTCAAACACCGATAAGTGCCTTATAAATGAATCCTTTGCCAGTTTATTCAAAGACCAGGATCTTTTGGGCAAGGGAATTCCCGGGATGGAAAATAATATAATAGCAGGAATAGTTAAAGATTTTCACTATTCAGATCTCAAGTCTTTTGTGGAACCGGCTTTTATTT
>DNOQ01000211.1 GCA_003501665.1 Bacteroidales bacterium
ATTTTCATTATCTTTTGTCCCGCCTTAGGCGGGATGAAGGTTTCATTGTTCCGGAATGGTTATCCTGTAACCCACACCCCTTACTGTTTCGAGCCATGGAGTGGGTGAGTGGGCATTAAGTTTTTTTCTGAGGTTCTTTATATGAACGTCAATAAAATTACTGTCGTACTGATCATCGAGCATATTTCCCCAGATATGCTCATACAATTGCTGACGGGTCAAGACCTTGCCATGATTGAGGACAAGATATTGAAGAAGGTCGTATTCTTTTTTGGTAAGGTCCACAATATTATCTCTGCAGACAAGTTTTCGCGATTGGACCTTCATAATAAAGTCTCCCAGGCTAATGTCGGAAGTGTTGATATTGAATTTTCTCCGGGCAACCGCGTTTATCCGCGACAATAATTCTATCAATGCAAAGGGTTTGGCCAGGTAATCATCTGCCCCGAGATCAAGTCCCTTTACCTTGTCTTCCACAGCACCCCGGGCAGTAATGATTATAAAGGAGGCTTCGCTGTTATATTCTCTTGCTTCTCTTATAAGTTCAAGTCCGTCGTAATCGGGAAGCCCCAGATCGAGAAGTATAAAATCATAGAGGTTTACGGCTATCTTCTCGGAAGCCTCTCTTCCCGTATATGCTGTTTCACAAAGGAAATTCTCCGTCCTCAGAAATTCAGCTATCTCTTTTGCAAGGCTTTTCTCGTCTTCAACAATAAGTACATTCATGGCACCAAAATTAAAAGATTCTGAAATAAGCGCTTATCGTGAAATAAAATCCCTCCGGGCCTGAGTATCCTGAGTCATCAGACACGGGAATGATATACCCCGGCTCTGCTTCCAGTGTAAATTTTCCGGCATTCAGCGAAACCGGGAGTCCCATGTCGGCTTCCATAAATCCGAAAGAACGGGAAATTGTTGTAACAGGTTTTGACTGACCGTATTTTCCGCCTTTCTTGTATGGGGGAGAAACAGTCACAATTTCTCCTTCAGATGTTTCTAATTTTGTTATTGTGCCTAATAGCACTGTGAAATAAGGATCAAAGGTGACAGATAATTTCTTTTTAGTAAAATCCGGAGTTTCAAAATATCTCGAATTTCTTATCTGAAGGTATCCGTTCTTCTCTTCAGACAGGAGGATACCCCCTGAAATTTTTGTGTAGATGATTTTCCAGTCAAGTCCGAAAGTCAGATCTCCGTAATTAAAACTATTGAACAGAATATCTCCGAGTGAAGCTGTTACCTGGTATCTCGAAAAGCCTGCAGAGATATCGAACCACGAATTGAATACATGGCTGTAATTCAATGATCCTGTATAGAAAGCAACGAACGGAGATAGTTTTGACAAGTGAACTGCCGATATGGAAGCATAAAATTCATTATTATAACCATAAGTGAAAGAAGAATATCCATAAGGCTGATTCCGGGAGATTGTTGAACCGAGGTAAATAAAGTTGGTACCGTATCCCAGGCTGGTAACCAAAACACTCCCCGATAATAGCGAATCTGTCTTATATGCAATTGTGTCTGATTTTTCAGCCCTGGATTTTGAAAGTGAATTGACAGGGATAATGAACAGGATAATACATAAAAGCCGGCTGATTATTATCTTGTGATGCCTGTTCATTTATTTGCAAAGATATTAACTTCCTCCTTTTTTACCAGCACCTCCGGGTTTTCCGACACCTTTCGGTATCCCCGATCCTGAAGGCCTGGTTATATTAGGCCTGGCACCCTTTGATTTGCTGAAATCGGGACGTGCGCTTTTTACCTGTTTTACGGATTTGTCAGCCGCTTTGTTCTGGTTGGCGGCTTTCTGCTGGTTTACATTCTGGCTCTGCCCCTGATTCTGGTTCTGATTCTGATTCTGATCCTGATTTTGCTTCATCTCCTCTCCTGAGGCACTGTTCAATGTGAGATTCGCTGAATCGGGTAATACAGTAACAGTTTGCGCCTTGCAAAAAACACCCGTAACTGTAAGTGCAACTGATAATAATAATATTTTATATTGATTCTTCATTTTTTCTTTATTTTACTTCAATATCTTTTGGGTTCCTTATCTGCCCATATTCTTAACATTTTCAGATACAAAGCTAAACAATAAAGATGAAGATCAGATGAATAAATCATAATAAGGTTTGAGTTTCCGGACGGATAGTTTAATTTTACTTCAAAAATAAGAAAAATGATAGTTACCTGTGTTTATGTTCATGTAAAACCTGAATCAATAGAGGAATTTATCAAAGCTTCTGAGGCAAATCATTTCGAATCGGTGAAAGAACCCGGAAATATACGTTTTGATTTTTCACAACAGGCTGATGATCCATCCAGATTCATGCTTTATGAAGCATATGAATCGGAAGAATCTGCTGCAGTGCACAAGGAGACTACCCATTATCTCAGGTGGAGGGAAACAGTTCAGGATATGATGGCTGAACCCCGCAAGGGAGTCAGATACAATATCCTGCAGCCAAAGAACAGAGAATAATGATAAAATCATTCGGCTTTGGCAAACTCCCGCTGATATTTTTCGGCGCCGGGAAAGTTGAACAATTGTCTCAGCTGATAAGGAGGTACGGGGAAAAAATTCTGCTGGTAACAGGTAAATTCTCATTTCTGAATACACCTGCAGGGATAAGATTCCGTGAAATTGCAGAGAAAGAAGGATTGAACTTAAGCAGTCTGGTAATTTCCGGAGAACCTTCAGACCTTATGATTGATGATGCAGTATCTGCTTACAGGAATGATATGCCTGACGTTATTGTCGCAATAGGTGGAGGAAGTGCCATGGATGCCGGTAAGGCAATTTCTGCAATGATCACTGTTGAGGGAAATATTAAGAATTTCCTTGAAGGTGTCGGATATCTGGATCATCCCGGGACCAAAATCCCTTTCATTGCTGTACCTGCAACTTCAGGAACAGGCAGCGAAGCAACAAAGAATGCAGTCATTTCGAGGATAGGGGAGGACGGATTCAAAAAATCTCTGCGCCATGATAATTTCGTGCCGGATATAGCCTTAGTTGATCCTGAACTCACAATTACCTGTCCGCCTGATATTACAGCTGCCTCAGGTATGGATTGTTTTACACAACTTGCAGAGGCATATCTTTCCACAAAATCGAATTTATATACCGATGCACTGGCCATAGAGGGCCTTAAGGCAGTAAAGGCATCACTGGTAAAAGCTTACCTGGATGGCAGTGACACAGAGGCCAGATCGGGAATGGCATTTGCAGCACTCACTTCCGGGATCTGTCTGGCAAATGCCGGTCTTGGTGTGGTTCATGGTTTTGCATCATCGGCAGGGGGATTGTATGAAATACCTCACGGACTTATCTGCGGAACACTCATGGCTGTTTCCAATGAATTGACAGTAAAAAGATTAAGAGAAAAAAAGGATGGTCAGACTGCCCTTGATAAATATGCGGTTCTGGCAAAGCTCTTTCTGAGTGATACCGGTGCAAAGGATGACAACGAATTGACAGATGAATTCATTGAATATCTTCATAAGCTCACAGCGGAACTCAGATTGCCCGGATTGAAAGAAGCAGGTATAACCGAAAGCAGCCTGGAGAAAATTGCACTGATCACCGAATGTAAGAACAATCCGGTAGAACTTGATACACCAGATCTGATGGAAATATTGCACAGGAGGTTATGAAAGTCGTCCGGTTAAGGTTTTACGAAGAGTTAAATGATTTTCTGCCAACAGCCAGGAAGAAAGAGCCATTTTTACATCAGTTCACGGGAAATCCTTCAGTTAAAGATTTGATTGAATCTCTTGGGGTACCCCATGCTGAAGTTGATATGATACTGGTGAACGGAAGTTCAGTTGATTTTTCTTATAAGCCAACAGATGAGGACCAAATTTCTGTTTACCCGGTTTTTGAAAGCCTTGATATTTCAGAAGTAACACACCTGAGAAGAAGGCCATTGAGAAGACTGAAATTCATTTGTGATGTACATCTGGGTAAAATGGCACGGAATCTCAGGTTGCTTGGGTTTGATACATTTTTTGACAGGAATATTGATGATAATGAAATCATAAACATGTCTATTTCAGAAAAGAGGATAATACTTACCCGCGACAGGCAACTGCTTAAGAATAACCGTATCACGCACGGGTACTGGATCCGGTCGTCCGATCCGCGGGAACAGATCAGGGAAGCGGTAGCAAGATTTGATCTGCGCAATAATCTTAAACCATTTACACGATGTATGGATTGTAACGGACTAATCCGGACCGTCAGTAAGGAAGATATTATTGAGCTTCTTCCACCCAGAACCAGGCAGTATTACGAAGAGTTTTTCAAATGTAATGTATGTGGTAAAATTTACTGGGAGGGATCACATTATGAGAACATGAAAAAACAGATTCAAAAATTGCCCGATTAGAAAAAGATAAAGTACTTTTGGAGATCATATTCCAATACGCCAGAACAGATACCATGAACTACAAATGTTATACTAACCCTGATTTAAAAATTTACCCCCTTTCCCGTTTCCCCCATGGGGCAAGCCTGCCCCGCTTCGGCAGAGGTTGGGATGGAGTTACAATGATAAAATTGAGTAGAGAGAATTATCAGACATTAAGCTAATTATAAAATTTTATGAGTATGCAAAACAAAACCTTTATTACCGCTTTCATGATGATTTCGCTGCTGATCATCTCACAGATCTCCCCGGCACAGCTTACAAAGGAGACTGAAGCTCAGAAGATACTAAGGATGAAATGGTGGACCGATGCGCGTTTCGGTATGTTCATCCACTGGGGATTATATGCCATGCCTGCAAGGCATGAATGGGTCAAGAACAGGGAGAGAATGACGAATGAACAGTACCAGAAATATTTTGAGATGTTCGACCCCGACCTTTACAATCCGAAGGAATGGGCAAAAATGGCAAGAGAAGCCGGGATGAAGTATGTTGTGCTCACTGCCAAACATCACGAGGGTTTTTGCCTTTTTGATTCAAAATTTACCGACTACAAATCAACCAATACACCGGTAAAGAAAGACCTCATAAAAGAGTTTGTTGAAGCCTATAGGGCGGAAGGGCTTAAAGTGGGATTTTATTATTCGCTCATCGACTGGCATCATCCTGATTATACCATTGACAGCCGGCACCCCCAAAGGCAGGAGTCTGATGACGAGTATGCAAAGCTCAATAAAGGTAAGGATATGAATAAGTACCGGGAATATATGAAGAATCAGGTGAGGGAACTGCTTACCAATTATGGTGAAATAAGCATTATCTGGTTCGATTTTTCATTTCCGGGGAAGAACGGTAAGGGCAGGAATGACTGGGATTCGGAAAACCTGCTTAAACTGGCCCGTTCCCTTCAGCCGGGAATAATTGTGGATGATCGCCTGGATCTGAGGGATGTTGAAGGTGGCTGGGATTTTACCACCCCCGAGCAGTATAAAGTAGCTAAATGGCCTGAAGTGAATGGTAAGAGAGTCCCCTGGGAAACCTGTCAGACCTTTTCCGGATCGTGGGGTTATTATCGCGATGAAACAACATGGAAGAGTCCTGCACAACTCCTCGAACTCCTTATTGAATCAGTAAGCAAGGGTGGAAATCTTCTTCTGAATGTAGGACCGACAGCAAGGGGTACATTCGATCACAGGGCACAGGAACGCCTGGAGGCAATGGGTGAATGGATGAAGGTAAACAGCCGTTCGGTTTATGGATGTACTGAAGCCCCTGCCGGATTTACTGCACCTGCAAATACACTACTTACCTATAATCCAACCACAAACAGATTGTATATTCATTTACTGGCATACCCTCTGGGAAGGTTAACTCTTACCAATATGGCAGACAAGATCAAATATGTTCAATTCCTTCATGATGCATCAGAGATAAGCATGTCTGCCCCGAGAGAAGGCGAAAAGAATGATCTGTCACTGAGCCTGCCGGTATTGAAACCACCGGTTGAGATCCCGGTTCTGGAGGTATTTTTAAAATAAATACTTTTTATTTACCGCGGAGTACACGGAGTTTACACGGAGTAAAAACCCGTGAAACTCCGTGTAAACTCTGTATAACTCCGTGGTTATTAACTTAAGCAGAATTAATTCCTATATTTCAATCACCAGAATTGTATCGGTCTCGTCAATAACCTCATCTGGAACAGTTATTGCAATCCCGAATCCATCCTGTTTGAATTTGAGCTTAATTCCCGATTTGAATGTGGTAATGCTTCTGATCTTTTTCCCGAAATCAGGAATAAGGATGTTATTATCTTCAGGATTAAGTATATGAACATATACCTTATTCCCTTTCTGAGTGGTGACCCCCCATGACCTGGGAGAAACAGGGCCACCTCTTGTTCCGTAAATTGTCTCACCGTTTTTCTCCATCCATGCGCCAATCTCCTTAAGTGTTGCTACAAACTCAGGCTGAATTTTCCCGTTTGGCATTGGTCCGACATTAAGTAGAAAATTGGAATTGTATCCTGCACCCTTAATGAGATACTGGATCAGGTTTTTTGTCGATTTATAATTTTTATCCTGAAGATTAAAACCCCATGAATTATTCATTGTTTCACACGTTTCCAGGGGGAGCTGGCCGATGGTCTGTTCGGGATTGAAACCTGTTGTTTTCTGTCCGGGAAGATCCTTTTCGAACATCTGGAAGTCCTCACCGGGGAATGGTGCCAGGTGATGGTTGCTTCCCACAAGACATGCCGGCTGTAAACTATGTATCATTCCATAGGTTTTATCGAGTCGCCAGTCGGCCTCTTTCTTATCCCAGTATCCATCGAACCAGATACCGCCTATCTCGCCGTAATTTGTAAGAAGTTCCCGGAGCTGCCCGTCCATAAAATCAAGATATTTATACCAGTCGCCTTTATTTGGCCGTCCTGCTGTCTGCCCTGTATTTCCCCTCGGATAATAATCCTCATGGTACCAGTCGAGCTGGGAATGATAGAAGAAGAGCTTTATTCCTTCTTTCCTGCATTCATCAGCCAGTATTTTCAGGACATCTTTCTTATAGGGTGTACGGTCGACGATATCCCAGTCGGTCAGCTTTGAATCGAACATTGCAAATCCGTCGTGATGTTTGCTGGTTATGGTGATGTATTTCATCCCGGCTGATTTTGCCAGTGCAACCCATTCCTCAGGATCATAATCAATGGGATTGAAAAATGCAGGGAGTTTCTGATAAGTTTGCTTATCGATTCTCTGGTTATTCATAACCCATTCTCCGTCGCCCAGGACGGAATAGACACCCCAGTGAATGAACATTCCGAATTTTGCATCCTGGAACCATTCACGGGATTTGAGATTTTCCGG
>DNOQ01000384.1 GCA_003501665.1 Bacteroidales bacterium
TTTGGAGTTTTTCAGCAATCTCATTCAGGTTGTCAGGGTCGTGAAGCAGCTTAATTAGCATTATACGAATAAAAACACAATAAATCGAAAATATGAAATCCTTCATGTTTACGCTTTCACATGAAGGATTTTTAGTGTAATAATGGTTTATGAAAAGCGGATGAAGTGGATATAAGGAACTGCCGGGATCAGGAGGTCGATTCTGATTCCCGGCAGTAATTTGGGATCAGCTATACCTGGTACCTGGTTTTAATGCAGGTCCATAACTCTTTCCAATGCAGGTGGCAATGTGCGCTGAATGGTGATTATAGATCCGAGTGCAGGTTTAACCTGGACGTTGAAGTAATCGTTATATGTAAGATATTCAGACAGGGTCTTGTTGTTACCCAGGTCAGTCATATCAATCGTTATCTCAAACTGCTCGCCCTGTTCCAGAAGCCGGTTACTATTGTCAGCTCCGATGCCCTCCACACTCCACTTGACATTGTTAAAATAGTCGTGAGCCGTGGTAAGGCTGATGACGCATTTGTTGGTGGCATTTTCTGTTCCATCACACGGTCCGAGATCAATCGGGCTGCCTGCGATCGCGTTTTTTACCGTAAAAAGAATCCTCTCGACATACTGGGTAGCATTGTCAGACATGCCAATTACTGAGCCGGATAGCTCGAGGTTACTTTTCGCTTCTGCAAGCCCTGCATAGACTGTCTCTTTGCCTCTTTCGGCCGAGAACAGGCCGGCGCTCAATACCGCATAGCCGAATACTGCTGCCACGGTGACGAATGCAATAAGTATAATCGCTGTCTCCAGTCCGGTCATACCCATTTCTCCCTTGTGTAGTTTTGTTATTGCCCTGACAAATTTTTCGTACATATTAGTTCTCCTTAATCCTCTCTGATCCCATAGTTACACAGAGTTTGATATTAATCATCGAAAAAATTATATCTGGATAAATACGATTTACAATGACCGGTAACTCCCATTTTGATTAGTACTTTAGTCATCGAAATACTACATCGTATAAGAAGAATTATTGAAAGTGTTTTATAGCTAAAATATTTTTAATTGGCAGGTATTTTGTGCTGCCGAGGATGACAGTGAGGCTGCTACTGGTATATCATAACGGGAATAATCATTACAGGAAGGTGATTACCTGTGAAATATTCCAATGACCTTGATTTTTTATTTCATCCCGCCACCATTGCCATCTCCGGAGTTTCGGAAGATATTAAAAAGTTTAACGCCGGCTATAAATTCATGGATGCCCTGATGAAGATAGGATTCAAAGGTAAGATCTACCCGATGAACCCCGGCGGTGGCGAAATAAATGGTATGAAAATATACACAAGTTTAAAGGATATCCCTGACAAAGTGGATTATGTTATTTCGGCGATACCGGCTCGCTATACTCCACAACTGGTAGAGGATTCGATCGCCAAGGGAGTTAAAGCTATCCACTTTTTTACCTCTGGCTTCAGTGAAATAGAAAATGTTGAAGGCAAGCGCTTGCAGTCTGAAATAATTAACAAAGCGAGGAATGGCGGAGTACGTATTATTGGTCCTAACTGCCTGGGCATTTATTGCCCTTCCGGTGGCCTTTCCTTCAGCCCCGACTTGAGCACAATCAACGGTAATGTTGGCATGATATCACAAAGCGGCGGTAATGCGGCGCACTGTGTTCAGGAGGGCATTGATAGGAACGTTTTTTTTAGCAAAGTGGTCAGTATGGGCAATGGGGCCGACCTTAACGAATCCGACTATCTTGAATACCTTATTCAGGATAACGAGACAAAAATAATAGTCGGATATATCGAGGGCGTAAGAGAAGGCCTGCGTTTTTTCAAAGCTTTAAAAGTTGCAACATCAGAAAAACCAACTATTTTATTTAAAGTGGGTACGTCGGAATCAGGTGCCCGGGCGGCAATATCACATACTACAGCATTGGCCGGTTCCGATCAGGTATGGGATGGTTTATTTAAGCAGGCGGGTGTGATTCGGGCAGTCAGCATTGAAGAGATAATCGATGTCACAGTTGCTTTGCAACGTATGAAGGTGCCAAAGGGAAACCGCGTTATAATCGCCGGTATAGGTGGTGGGGCCAGTGTAATCCTTGCTGATGAATTTTCTAATGTTGGTCTGGCAGTGCCTATGCTGAGCGATAGTTTGCGTAAAAGAATTATCGATCTCTATCCATCAGAGGCAGGACGGATTTTTAAAAATCCTATTGATTTTAATGATTTCGAGACTTCCGACAATTTTATCAAGACAATCAAAGTGCTTGATGAATATGAAGGGGCCGATCTGCTGGTTTTGCATTTTGCGTTTGACCATTTCGGCCTGATATCAATCAAAGATAAAGAGGCGATGATCAGCTTTTATCTTCAACTTATTCAACAAGTGAAGGGCGAAATAACCAAGCCTTTAGCCATCATATTGCACAGTTATGCTTCCGATAGCACCAGGAAAATAGCATATAATGCAATGAAAGAGTTGAACCAGTCAGGGCTCGCAGTTTATCCTTCCATCCGGCGCGGTGCCGTAGCTATAAGTAAATTTGTCCGCTATCACCAGCAGAAAAAACGACCGTCATAAAGCCCAGACTTTCAGAAAAATAGATATGTTGGTTTGCCTCCTTATTGGCCATGTGTATGCTATCAGTGCATTTTTAGACCACGTATAATAATTACTGTACCATGGCATTAAACATTACGTTTATCGTTTTATTTGTGCTGTCACTGGTTGTCATGTGGTTGGGTACCATATTCACTTTTGCATGGCATAAGATGCTTACGCGCCGGATAGCACTGGTTTCTCTGCTGGTTTGCATTGTGCTGGCGCTTTTGATAGCCGGTATTTTGACCGTAGTCATTGGCGATATGGGGCTTCTCCTGAAGATTACTCTTTAATTTAATTGGTCGATAAAAGACTCTCAGTGCATGTTTAGCATGATTAAAACCGGGGCAAAGATTGCTATATCATTGTTAGTAGCCTGATAAAAGAAAGGAACGTTACGGCTTATGGTAATAAATGCCGGGTACAGCTATAATTTTGTTAATTTTTAGATGGAAGGGCAGATTCGATGGAGACATCTGATGAGGCCGTCATCAAACTGAGCAGGTTAAGATTACCGGATGCGGCTAAATTACTGTGCAGGGCCTTTTGGAGCGATCCCTTTATAGAGTACCTGTTTCCCG
>DNOQ01000523.1:0-9673 GCA_003501665.1 Bacteroidales bacterium
CTTGTCCCTGAATCATTGTTACAGACTTTAAGAACTGATGTTTATGTATCGGAAACCATAGCCAGTAATATTGAACCCGATTGGGAGAAAGGGTATTGATGTCATTAAACCGGAAGGTAGCTTGTGACCATTAAGAATAAATTAATAACTTATGGATAAAATTGCAAAAAAAAACAGCAGTTTGGTTGCCGGTGCAGCCGTATCCAATATTACTCCTCTTGAACCTCATTTTCTTTACGGATATCCATTTGTTGAAAGGATCAGTGAAGGAGTAAATGACTGGCTGCTAAGTTCTGCTTTGTACCTTACCGATGGGAATAATCAAGTTCTGGTTATCTCGAATGATGTGATATATGTAAGCAAGGCCTCTGTTTCACGGATCAGGAAGGAGGTTTCTGAAAAGACCGGGANNGACAAATATTATGGTAAGTGCAACACATACACATTCAGGTCCGGTTACTGCGGATCATGTCAGCAGCTCTAACGATCCTGTCGTTCCCAGAACAGATAATAAATACGTCCGTTATATGGAAGACAAGATAATTGAGGCGGCCTGTAATGCTTTTCATAATGCCTCTCCGGCTGAAGCAGGATTCACTGTGGCTGATGGAACGGGAGCAGGTACGAATCGTCACAATCCTTCCGGACCTGCGGATCTGGAAATCCCTGTAGTGATTATACGGAATCCGGACAAACATATTATCGCATGTATGTTGGTTTGTAATATGCATCCCACAGTGTTACATGAAGATTCAAAATTATATAGCGGTGATTTTCCTGCTTTTCTGAGGGAGACCTTACAGAAGAAGTATTTTAATTGTGAATGCCCTGTATTATATTTCACCGGAGCCGCTGGTAATCAAAGTCCGAGACATGTGACACAAAGTAATACTTTCGAAGAAGCACGAAGAATTGGAGGATTAATAGCAAATGCGGTTGCCCTGAAAATTATCAAAGGGATAGAATATTCATCCGAAATATCTGTTTTAAGTCTTCAGAAATTTGTTGATTTACCCAGAAGAAAATTCTCTGATCCTGAATCAGCAAAGGAACAACGAGACAAGTCCTTTGAGCGGTTTGAACATTTGAAAAGGACATCTGCTAACAAACAGGAAATCCGGACAGCTGAAGTAAACTGGTTCGGTGCTGAGGAATCACTCCATTTTGCAACTTTGGCTCAATCACAGGATTTTGAGGATATTTATAAAACATGTCTTCCTGCAGAAATTCAAATTATTAAAATCGGCAAATGGAATTTTGCAGCCTGGCCGGGAGAAGTCTATATTGAATATGAGATAGAATTGAAAAAAAAGCTTAAGGATACATTTCTGATTACCCTTGCAAATGGTGAATTACAGGGATATATTGCGACAGAAGAAGCAGAGAAAAATGGATACTATGAAGCATTGAATTCATTTTTCCATTATACAGCGGGAAGTGTCCTCGTAGAAGAAACTATCAGATTGATAAAATCTCTTGAATAAATGGGTTTATTTCTCGGGTTAGATCTGGGAACAAGTTATTTCAAAGCCGGATTATTTGATGAAAAAGGAAGGCTGAAAGGATTAGGCCGGCAGCCCGTTCCAAAGTATACAGGCGACGGTACAATTTGTGAATTGTCCGTTTCAGTCTTCTGGAAAACACTTCGTGACTGTGTGGAAGAGGCTATGCAATCTGCGTATACAACTCCCGGAGATATTCTGGCACTTTCTTACTCCTCTCAGGCCAATAGTTTTATTCTGCTTGACAACAGGGATCAACATATAACTCCGTTGATCCTTTGGCCTGATAAAAGGGCTGAAAAGACTAATTTGCCGCACTGGATATCTCAGAATAAGGAAGAGTTTATAAATAAGACCGGATTTGGGATTGATCCGAATTACGAATTATCTGTTTCAAAAATATACTGGTTTCAGAAGGAAAGACCTGAAATATGGGAAAGGGTAAACAGATTACTATCTATATCGGATTATCTTACATATGAACTTACCGGCGGGAGCTTTTCCGATACCAGCACTGCATCACTGACAGGATTACTTGATGTCACTGCTGGCCAATGGTGGGATAAATCTTTAAGATCGTTTAATTTAAGTTCAGATTATTTATCTCTACCACTAAGAACAGGAATTTTTGCTGGGGTACTGACAAGATCAGGAGCTAAACTCATCGGGCTTAAATCAGGCATTCCATATTTTATGGGAGGGCTTGATCATCATTGTGCTGCAATCGGATGTGGTGTGCCGCTAACAAATAGCATAAGCGAATCAACCGGAACCGTATTGGCATGCGTCAGCTATTCGCGAGCCTTTTCTCCACAACCTTATCGTTTTATTGCGCCGGGATTATCTTCAGGTGATTTCTTTCAAATGGCATTCAACGATAACGGCGCATATTCTTTGGAGTGGTATCAGAAGACATTTGCATCAGAGTATAGTATTGCCGAATTGCTGGAGATGGCAAAACATATTAATAAAGGTTCTGAGGAATTAGTTGCTTTACCTTGTGCATACAAAAGTCAGGGTCTGACAGGATTTAGAAATATTACACCTGCTCACAACCACGGCCATTTTGTGAGAGCACTTCTTGAATCAACAGCTGCCAGTCTTGCCTGTTTGATCAGATCGGTAAGAGATCCTCATTTTTCAGGTGAAGTAATATCTACAGGAGGGGGAGCAAAAAGCGACCTTTGGATAAAAATTAAAGCAGATATTCTTAAAACCGTATTTTTGATCCCTGAATGTAATGAAACCGCTTGTTTGGGAGCCGCAATGATTGGGGCAAAAGGAACGGGGGAATTTGGCGATTGGAATGAACTGACAGAAAAATGGATAAGGTTCAAAGAAATTGTGAAACCCGAAGAATGAGATCAATTAAAATTAAAGGTAAAATTAACCGGAATTATTTTGGATGTCTGACCAAGGCTCATCTGTTCATAAATTTCTTGTTACAATTTTTAAGAAAATTAACTAAAATAGATTTGATATGGAGATTAATAGAATTTCAAGAATGACTTTGGGGACTGTCCAGTTAGGGTTGGATTATGGAATTGCGAATAAGGAAGGAAAACCAGATGAAGAAAAATCATTCGGAATACTGGATGCTGCATTTGCCACCGGGGTTAACTGTCTTGATACCGCAGCTGCCTATGGAGAATCAGAAAAGGTTATTGGCAGATATTTATCTGCAAGGAGAAAAAACAGATCTGAAGTTTCCCTTGTAACCAAATTCAAATTAGGTATTATCAGCGGATCGGATGTGGAAAAAGCTATGATGAAATCTGTTGAGAGTTCATTGAAAAATCTTCGTACGGATTATCTTGATATACTTCTGCTGCATGATGCGAATGAATTTTTAACCTTCGGGAGTATAATAACGAGAGTCTTCGAAAAACTTCTGATAGAAGGTACAGTAAAAATGACAGGTGCTTCCTGTTATAAATTCAGTGAAATTGAATCTATGACGCAGAATCCTGTTTATAGCGCATATCAGATTCCGGTCAACATCCTTGATATGAGAATAACCCGGGGATTGGGTTCAGTAAAACTCCGCGAAAAACTGGTTTTTGCAAGAAGTATATTTTTACAGGGACTGTTTTTCCTGAATCCGGCTAATCTTAAAGGGAACCTTAAAGAAATAGATCATTACCTGATTAAAATAGCTGAAATTGCTGCAGGAATGAATATTTCTGTCGCGCAATTATCGGCTGTCTATGTAAACAGCCTTGATTATATTGACTCATTGGTTATTGGTGCAGATATTCCGCAACATGTGGCTGAAAATGCAAAACTGCTTAATCTCAAACCATTTAGTGAGGATATAATATATTCAATAGAAGACAGATTAAAAGGAGCCCCGGACTGGCTTTTTATGCCTGGCTTATGGGACAAACAAAAAGACTGAGTATGAATCCATTGAATCGATATTTTTTTTGTGCAGGAGCAATATGGTTACAGTTGATATCATTGATAAGAGTCACAGAATTTTGATAATGATATAGTTATTTCAGAACAATGATGAAAATCATAAATTAAATTTTTATGGATAATACAATTCCCGGGATATTCGGTCTCGAAGATAAAAAAGTATGGGTATTTGGAGGTGCCGGGCACCTCGGTAA
Organism: Bacteroidales bacterium; assembly: GCA_003501665.1. Lineage (GTDB taxonomy): Bacteria > Bacteroidota > Bacteroidia > Bacteroidales > VadinHA17 > LD21. The sequence continues at coordinate 4,118 of DNOQ01000523.1, forward strand.
AGCAGCTGTATTATTAATAAGATCGGCAGGTGCGAAGGTGCTCTGTGTTGACATGGAGAACCGTTCTGAATCATTTGTTGAAACAGGGCACTTATGTCCTGATGTTATACCTGTTACTTTAGACGTGCGTGACGGAGAGGTAATAAAGAAATTCGTTGCCGAAAATATAAAAATCTATGGGACACCTGACGGTATGGTAAACCTGACATTTGCATCCACAGCGAGGGAAATGGCAGATCTGACTGAAACCGAATTTGATGAAGTAAATCATGGAGGATTAACAGCTACATTTCTTTTAGCCCGTGAGGTTGGATCTGAGATGGTAAAAGCGGGGCACGGGAGCATAGTTCTATTTTCGAGTATGTATGGATTAGTCTCCCCTTATCCGGAAGTCTATCAATCTCCCATGGTAAAAAATCCGATAGAATATGGTGTCGGAAAGGCGGGAATAATTCAGATGACACGTTATCTGGCTGTCAGCTGGGGGAAATCAAATGTACGCTGCAATTGTATCTCACCCGGTCCTTTCCCTAATCCTTCAGTGCAGCAGAATAATCCGGCCTTCATTCAGCGACTTGAGCAAAAGTCCCCTATGGGTCGTATTGGTAATCCTTCAGAGATTGCAGGAGCAGTTGTTTTCCTTGTATCGGAAGCATCGTCATACATAACCGGACATAACCTTATTGTTGATGGAGGATGGACATGCTGGTAATATGTTATCTGTCATACAAGTACAGTAATAGTGATTAATAAATTTTATAGATATGATTATGGAAATGAAAATGAGAGAAAGCCGGGTGCTGAGAAAACTGAGAGCCGGTGAAATTGTAAGCTGTATTAAACTGAATATCAGCGATGGGCAGGTAGTAGATCTTGTTGCACGGCATGGTTTTGATTGTGTATGGCTTGACAGGGAGCATCTTGCAGGTGACTGGGACGTCCTCAATGCGCAGAACTGGGCAGCAAAATCACATGATGTTGACGTTATGGTTCGTGTACCCCGCGGAAGTTACAGTGATTATATAAAACCCTTCGAGATTGATGCTACCGGTATTCTGGTTCCTCATATAATGAACATTGAAGATGCAAGAAGAGTGGTTTATATGACAAGGTTTCATCCTGTTGGCCGGCGACCCCTGGATGGCGGTAACGCGGATGGTTTTTATACTGCCCTGGATTTAAATGGTTACATACAACAATCTAATAGTCAGCGGTTTATTATTTTACAGATAGAAGATCCCGAACCACTGGACGATCTGGAATCAATAGCTGCCCTTGAAGGTTATGATATGCTGTTCTTCGGTCCGGGTGATTTCAGCCATGGAATAGGTGCACCCGGAGACTGGAATAATCCCAGGTTGACCGAAGCACGGAAACTTGTCGCTGAAATGGCCAATAAGCATGGCAAATTTGCAGCTACAGTAGGAGGTATCGCAACACTTAATGAACTAATTGATATGGGTTATAAATTTATAAGCATAGGAGCTGATGTAGTGGGATTAAATCAGTATTGCGGGAGTTTAATAAATGATTTCTGCGATATATTGAATCACAGGAACAGGGAAATATGAATTTTAGTTTAATCTCCCGTACCGGAGCTGAGGGTATGTATACCGGGCAGTCTGGCCTCTTTCTTACCTGCTCTTGATCAGATATTCTTCAGATCGTATTCTGCCCCTTGAATACCCTTGAATTGCCACCTGTTTGCAGATGTCCGTCCCATGTGAGCCGGCCGCGCCATAACCCGGTGACTGTTGCAGTGGCACGGTTATCGGAGGAGACTATCATTGTGACATCATAGTGTCCGATGTTCGTGATAAGGCTGAATCGCAGCCGGTGAGTCAATCTTTTGGGATCTCTGAATACTTCCCAGTTCCCCACATTGCCTTCAGCCGTAACACCACCAACACCGTTATAGCCCCTGCTGAAGTTCGATCCGGTCTGGATCACTCCGTAATTTCCGTTTATCCTGATGAAATTCAGCATGGAAGAAACTGGTATCATATCTCCGTACTGATTTTTAAGATAATCGGCCACCAACACAAAATTCCTGGCATGAAGCAGTGTATCAAGCATATAATAGTTTGCAGTCCTCTGTGCTTTTCTTACCTCTTTTCTTTCCTGGCGATCAAGTTTAACATTCTGTGAATAACTATTTTGAAATGTCCAGATTAATCCCGCAATCAAAAAGAGGCTTAACGTTTTAAATCTTAATGTTTTCATAACCTCTGTTTTATTGTTTATAAAAGCAGTTCAAATAACATGCCATTCAGAGGTAGTGAAAAGAGATACACTACTATTTAACATAATATTAATATATGGCATGTCCATTGTGGAATGCAGTAAAGTTCATGGAATTCCTGTAAAAAAATGACTGGTAAAATTTTTGCGACAGGTTTATGTGATTAATCAGTTATAGGGCAGCAACAGCTTTTTTTGCTGCCTCGAGATGAAGAAATGCTTTATGGTCATATTCAGCTTTCGTCCTTCTTAAATCCCAGCTTTTCTGAAGTATATCCAGCGCTTCCCTGTAGTTTCCCTGTTTGTGCAATCCCCAGCCTTTACAATCGAGAAATATCCATTCATACTGACCTTTGCTTTGTTCCAGCACTTTGTCAATCAGTTCCAGACCTTCATCTACATTTCTTTCCTGATCAATCAGGAAATATGCCAGATAATAACTCCATACAGGATTTTTATCATCAAGAGCCACAGATTTCCGGAATGATTCCTCTGCTTTGTCCGGCATATCAGCCTGTGTATAAGCCCATCCCATGTTGCGTTCAAAAGCTGATCCGGACCACGAATTATCTCTGTATATTGTCCTGTATTGCCTTATTAATTCATTTGCCCTTACAGTATCTCCTGTTGTCAGATAGAGAATTGCTTTTCGCCATACCAGTCCGGGCTCATCCGGGAAATCCTTATCGGCTCTTTTATAAAGTCTTTCTTCTTTCTTATGCCGACCTGTCTCATGATATGCATACCCAAGCTCGGTATAATTATAGATCCACCAGGGTTTCATATCAATTTTGTCATATATCTCCAGAGATTTTTCAAAATACGGGATTGCTTTATCGTACTGAAGCATACTGTTGTAATCAAGACCTATGTCATAATAAGTTCCGGGGAATTTATCATCAATTTCAAGAAATTGCCGCGTGTATTTTATCCTCTCAAGAGGTGTCTCATGAAAGGAGGCATGATTTGAATTTGTAAGGATTTGGAGCCGTAATGGCATCTGATCGATTTTTTCGTATGCTTTGTCGCTCCAGTTTCTGGCTTCTTCAAATAATCCCTGGTTTATACAGGCTACTGAAAGCAGCAGTCTCATATGATGATAATTTGAATCAATTGAAAGAGCCTGGGCATACATCTTTCTGGCTAAGGGATAATCTCTTTTGCTTCGTGCATTTTCTCCCTGAAGGTAACAGCTGTATGCTTCGGGTGATGTTGTTAAGGGACGGAGCTGTAGATATGGTGGCAGTTCCCTGATTAACCTGGCAATTATCAGAAAATTCATCACCATTGATGAAAGAGAATCAATTGAATGCAACATTTCCTCTGGGGATCCGTCAATCTGGAACGATTTGTAGACCTCGTCAGTTTTAGAGTCTATTAACTGAGCATTAATTCGTGCTACAGAACCTGCCTGGTTTAGACTTCCTGAAATGAAAATATCAACCTCAAGCTTTTGGGAAATTATTTTGGCTATAGAAGGGATCACAGATGCATAATTGGCACCTGATTCATTTTGAATCAGCCGGTTAACAGATTCCTTATGTCGTACTTTAAGATCAGAAGAATTTGAAAGTGTTGTGATGAGGTTATCCTGTATTCCTCCCTGCCATATATTCCATGTACTGTCATTTGTAAGATTCTGGAAAGGCATTACGGCTACAGCAATTCTTCCCCCGGATGATTGCATTGCACTCAGTCTGTCTTTTCTGAATATTTTCGGATAGAGAAAGATTGCGGTCAGAAGAATTATCGAAAGCAAAACTAATCCTGAAAGTACTTTTTGTTTGTTGGTTCCGGAAATTTTCTCTCCGGTTTTTGTTGATAAGCCTTTCCCTGCAGTCTCTTCCTTCCTCTCGCTGAATAACTGTTTTTCAGGTATTGTGCCTGTTTCCTGAGCGATCCTGCTTTCTTTCCACCTGAGGTACCATTTGATTATTATATTGAGATTAACAAGTACCGGTTTTACCTGTTCAGGTTCAAACTCTCTGGGATGGGCACCATAGTTTGAGAGGTCATTAAGGCCGTGCATCGAGGTTATAATATGCGCCGGCACTTTTTCTTCCTTGTGCAGCTTGTCGATGATACCTTTAAGCGGTTCTGTTTTCCTGGGCCTTTGAAGTTCACACTCGCAAAGGTCAGTGATAATTACTTCAAGGGCTCTTCTTGAATAAAGCAGTACCATATTTTCATCATCAGTACCTGTCAGCCGCTCCAGTTCCTTTTCCAGCAGGGGCAGGTTACCTTTGAATGATTCATACAGATTCTTCAGATCTTTTATTTCAGCGGACCAGATTGCCATTGGAAAATTATTTTATTATATCCTCTGAATATGAAACCCACATGTATTTGAATACACAAATACAATATTTTATTAATCATTTACATGCGGGTTCCATCATACCATTAAAATCAATTATTATATGATGAAATTTACAGTTAAAAGGTCTTGAAAAAGTAAAGTTACACTATTAACAAACAAAAGTCAAATGATTTCCGGGGCAGTCAATTTTTTTTGATCCTGACCGCCGACAATTTGAACGGAGCTATACGGCTGTAGGGATCCAGTTCATCTCTTGTGAGACGGTTGACCTGTGATTCGGTGAAGTGCCAGGGCATGAATACTTCTCCTTCGATTACTTCTTCCGAGATGCGTACAAATGTTTCAAGTTCACCCCGGCGCGACTCAATCTTCACTTTGCTGCCGTTTGTAAGGCCATATTTTCTGGCATCACAGGGATTGATCTGTACAAATGCCTCATCGATGAAATCCCTTAACACTTTCGTGCGTCTTGACATGGTTGCCGTATGGTAATGGTAAAGGAGCCTTCCGCTGTTGAGTATAAGGGGGTATTCTCCGTCTGCTTTTTCACTCTGCGGAGTGTATTCAACAGGGAAAAGTTTGCCCCGGCCTGCAGGTGTATTGAATCTGTCGAGATAAAGTGTTGGTGTACCGGGGTGATTCTTGTCGGGGCATGGCCATTGTATGCTTCCCTGTTCAAGTCTTTCGTAGGAGATTCCTGCCATAATGGGTGTGACTTTGGCGATTTCATCGAATATTTCACCTTCATTCCGGTATCCGGACATTGGTTTGCCCATCCTGGCGGCAAGTTCATGTATAATTTTCCAGTCTGCCCGTGCTTCACCGGGACATTCAACCGCTTTTCTCACTCGCAGGATCCTCCGGTCGCTGTTAACGAAGGTACCTTCTTTTTCAGCCCATGATGAAGCTGGTAATATTACATCAGCAAATTGGGTTGTTTCAGTATGGAAGATATCCTGAACAACCAGGAATTCCAGCCTCCTTATAGCTTCCTC
>DNOQ01000523.1:9705-10025 GCA_003501665.1 Bacteroidales bacterium
ATAAGCAGCCTGCATAATCTCGACCGTTGTCAGTCCCGGTTTTGAAGAGAGAGATTCATAAGGCACACCCCACACCTCTGATACTCTGCGCCGGTTATCCTCATTTATAACAGGAATATAACCGGGGAAGTTTGACGGTGAACAACCGACATCAGTGGCTCCCTGGACATTATTCTGGCCCCTTGGCGGATTGATCCCGCATCTTTCGCGGCCAACCTTACCGGTAATAAGCATCATGTTAATAAGACAGAATACATTGTGAGTTCCGGTAACCTGCTGGCTCATACCCATTCCTGTAGCGATCATCGATGTGGGAGAGA
>DNOQ01000523.1:10038-10744 GCA_003501665.1 Bacteroidales bacterium
ATGCAGTCAGTTTCTCAAGCTGCTTAAAGGCCTCCATCCCCCCTTCAACCCGCTCCTCAATGAATTTACTGTCTGTCCAGTTATTCTTTATTATCAGGTTAACGAGTCCGTTAAGGAGAGCTACGTCGGTGCCAATTTTTGGCTGCAGCCAGACAGTTGCATAACGTACCAGCGGAGTCCATTTGGGATCGACAACAATTATTTTCTGTCCTTTTGCGACTCCACGCTTTACATATGTGGCTGTTATCGGGTGGGTATCAATTATATTATTTCCTGTAACGAACAAACAGTCAGTGGTCTCAAAGTCCTCTATGGGATTGCTTCCGGCACCGTCGCCGATAGATTTCAGCATGGCGGTGACAGTCGATGCATGGCACAGACGTGTACAGTAATCGATATTGTTGGTGCCGAAAACGGTTCGGATGAATTTCTGAAACAGGTAGTTGTCTTCATTGGTGCATTTTGCCGAGGCGTAACCTGCAAGAGCATCGGAGCCGTACTTATGTTTAATTTCTGCAAACCGGACAGCTATCAGGTCCAGAGCCTCATCCCATGAAGCCTCTTCAAACCTGCCATTGCGCTTAATGAGGGGACTTGTAAGCCGGTCGGAACTGTGTACGAATTCATATCCGAACCGTCCTTTGACACATAACCGTCCGTCGTTGGGCGAGACGCCCTCAACTCCGTTGCATCTGACTATTCTGCC
>DNOQ01000023.1 GCA_003501665.1 Bacteroidales bacterium
GGAAACGGCAATGGCGTCCCGCAGCCTTATACCCGGGATTTGACTAAATATTAGTCATGTTAATTATCCTTTTCGTCAAAACTTCCTGACTTTTGACTAATGCCCGCCAAAGTGGCGTGAGTTGTCATTTTATGTAAACGAACCTCCTTTCCCGGTTGACAAGGACCGTGGTAAATGGTGCATAAGCCCATAAAATGGGCATTTGAAGTTTGCATTAAGCTTATCGGCGCATTACCTTTAACATGAAATTAATCCGGGAACGATGGATGGGAGATCATTTTTGGAACATGCTGCCGGGGGAAAGAGGAATCGCCTGCTGCCATGGTCATGGGAGGGCCCTTTCTTCTTTGCTAAGTCCGGCATGATTCAGATGAATGGAGTAGCCTGTTTTCATTCCGGAAAAATAACGGGACATCCGTTCATGATAGCCTGATCAATGATTAATACCGCATGAGAATGGAAACGATTATAACGGTAAAAAAGAATGACATGAGAACCTACTACGAGATTTCATCGGAAGCTACCGGGAGGGTTCTTCTGAGGCGAAGGAAGATAGCCAAGGCGTTGCGTTTGTGGCTGAATGAGCACGGCATCAGCTATAAGTACATCTTTTTTGCAAATTAGATCGCCCGTTATGGTCCGGGAATAACTCATTGTGCGGACCGGGTAATAACAAACAACAGGATTGTCATGAAGAAACTGATTTTATTATTGCTTTTCACCAGCGTGGTCATTTCGTGTTCCACCTCAACCAGGTCGGGCTCAGAGATTGAGGAAGACAGGCTTTATGTAACACGGAGGTACATCGGTGACTATGATGATTTCCGTCACACGGCTCCGCGCAGCTTCGGTGATCCGCATCTGATATGGATTAAAACCACACAGGACAGTACTTTCGGAAAGATCTCGGCGTACAGCAGGGATTGTGAGTTCAATGCAGGGGACCGGCTGTATCTGAGGAGAAAGTATGTCACCCCGGGCATTTTCGGATACTGGACCTACCAGATTGAGAATGACTCATCAGTCTTTTACCGGGTGTGTGAGTACCAGAATGACCGCAAGGTTCTTATCCAGAGCTGGTACTAGACCTGTTACGAAATAAATTCTGAAGTTTATCTGCGATTTTTCTGGGCGGTGTCGCGGTACACCCTGTTGATACCGTCGGCTCTGTGGTTGCCTTTCTGAAAGATGCTGTTAGTCATGTCGTTGGCGTAGTCAGAGTATGCCGGACAGACTGCCCTGTTGCATGCGGCCAGCAGCATCAGTAACAGTATGAAAAGAAGCAATTTTTTCATGGATACAAAGTTAGTGTTTTTATTTCAGGGGGAGGCCGGGATTGTGCTCTCTTCGTTCGCGCGATCACTGAATTTTGTAGAATTATTGAATTGAATGAAACAATTCGGATATTTGCAATAGAAATAAGAAAACAAGCCATCAGGCCGGATAATCATCTGTTCAGCACCGCTATGAAAAACAGGATTTTCTTACCCAGTCAAATTATTGTTATTCTTATTTTACTACTTGTTTCTCACAGCAGGAGTACCGTTGCTCAGTCTTCAGTCCGGGATGCTTCAAATGCCAGTTTCGGACTCTTTGAAAACGAAGATCCTCTTGAGATCGTCCTGCAGTATGATCTTACCACCTATTTAAGGAGAAAACCGAAGGAAGAATATATAAAGGGTAAGATTACCTTTCATCCCGGTAGCGCAGATTCCATTACAAGGGACATCAGGCTGCGGACCAGGGGGGTGTTTCGCCACACCCAGTGCTATTATGCTCCGCTGGAGCTTAACTTCAGGAATACAGGTTTTGGCTATTCAGATCTGGACAGTATCAGGAAAATAAAGATGGTGCCTCAGTGCAACCCGGGCCGTGAAAGTGAAAAGTATGTACTGATAGAGTACCTGATATACAAGATGTTCAGTACTCTTACCGACACCAGCTTTAAAGTCAGGCTGCTGACCGTTAAATATATTGATTCGGAAAACAGGCAAAAGCCCTTCACTCAGTTTGGATTTTTTATTGAACCGGTGAAGATGCTGGCTGCCAGGACGAATTCCATGGAGATTGAATCGCGGGCCCTTACTCAGAAAACCGTCTATCCCCACATGATTGACAGAATTGCCATTTTCAATTATATGATAGGGAACTTTGACTGGGCCGTGCCAAATCAGCATAATATAAAAACTTTTAAACCAAGGGTCTTTGAAAGTGAATATCTTGTCACAGCAGTTCCCTATGACTTTGATTTCACGGGCCTGGTGGATGCATCGTACGCAATTCCTGATGATAAGATAACTGGAACAACTTCTATCCGTGACCGCATTTTCCTCGGAGTCTGCCGGAGCAGGGAGGTTTATCAGCAAGCCCTGGTAGAATTTCTGGAGAAAAAGGATGAGTTTTACGGGTTGATAAACGAATTCCCCTATCTGGATGCAAAGCAGAAAAAGAAGATGATCTATTACCTGGACACATTTTATGAACAGTGTACGGGAAAGCAGAGGATCGTGAGTGTTTTCCTGAACAGCTGCAAGAATTTCTGATACTAACTTCCCTGACCGTGTCTGCCGGTTTTTCGTTCTCGTAATGTCGGGATTGCGCTCTCTTCGTTCGCGCGATCCCTTTCTGGGTCAACGTACTGAGCAAAAAGCCCGCCTCATGCTGTGCATGATGCGTTTTTTTATTTTCGTGACCTCCTCAAAAACAAGCTTTTTCGTCGTTCCCGAAAACAAAAAACCACCTGCCATCCGGCAGGTGGGCTTTTTTGCTCAGTCGGGATGCCGGGATTTGAACCCGGGGCCCCTTGCCCCCCAGACAAGTACTCTAACCGGGCTGAGCTACATCCCGTGCTTTTAAGAGGTGCAAAATTAGTTAACTATTCCGATTATGCAAAAAAAACCCGGTGCCGCCCTGAGGCATGTCATTGACGAGAGGTCACTGATCCGGATTTACCCGGAAATATTTCGAGAGCTGCCCTGCAGCATTTATTTGATGGGAGGAGATAAATCTGCAAATATTTATATTTGTTGACCGTTAAACATTTGTATTCAGTAACAGATACCACAATGAACCAGGTCAACCGTCGTAACTTTCTCCGCCTTGCCGGCGCAGGCGCCGCAGCCGCAGCCGCTGCACCCGTGGCACAGGCCATGAGCACGGTAACAACTCCAGCCGCAAACCAGCAGGGCAAGCCCGATACAAACATTGCAGACGCTGCAAAGGTACCACGCAGTGAGCGCTCAATGCCCGGCCTGTTCCCCGGAA
>DNOQ01000111.1 GCA_003501665.1 Bacteroidales bacterium
TGAAGCAGCTTTTTCAGAAGATCAGGAGAGGTATCGGACAATGATTTGTACGTGTTTTCCTGGAGATTCAGGGCATTTTTCCCCAAATCGGGGTGTATAAACCTGTTGTCAAGCAACAGGCCTAACATGCAGGGCAGCCAGGTTCCGGTTTTTTTATTAATACCGAGTTCCTTAATCCAGGTTACCAGTTCGCGGACTACATGAGGACCAAGCTCAACAGCAATTGCATCTGGTCTGGTCTCTTTATTTGAGCATAAATAATTCACTTCTCTGGCAAAAACTGCACGGTTATGAATTGCAGGCACTGCTATTAATTCACTCCTGTTGATTTTAATAATCGGATGCATGGTTAATTCTTAATTAAAAAGTTGTCTGAAAACAAAATCTCAAATGCCAGTTTAAGATGTTCGGGTTTTATACCTGTGTATGTGTGCTGCAAGTCAAGATCGTAAGGTTTTTCGTGACTGGCCATCAGGAGGCTCTCAATACCTCCGGTCTGATGGAATGAGCTCAATTTTGATGCCCACGCGAACAGATAAATAGCATCCCTGGGAGTAATGCCCCCTGGTTTGCCTCCATGTTCAACCCAAAGAGCCCAGAAAAGGTCGATCAGTATATCGACTTCATTCCTGATCTCTTTGCACTGGTCTCTTATTATACTATCGATCTCCTCTTTCGGCTGGTAGCCGAGTGTTATCCGCGGGCGTAACCGTGAAAGGATGAACTCGGGAAGAAGATTCAGGTCAGTTGTATTTGTGGCTGCGACAAACCTGAATCCGGGATGGGCATGAATTCGTTCACCAAGAAGAGTAGAGTCAATATAAGTTCGTTCGTCCAGCACGCTGACTAAAAGGGCCAGGGCGCGTGGTCTGATTTTGCCGATCTCATCGATGAAGCAAATCCCTCCATTATACATTGCAGAAACAAGGGGTGAAAGCATATAATCCATTGTAGAATTGTTGTTATCGCTGAATCGCACGGTACATGCCAGATCCTCAGCAGTTACGTCCTCGTGTCCCTGAAATATATAGAGTTGCCGTCCTGTTCTCCGGCTGATCTCATAAATGAGCCTGTTCTTGCCAGTGCCCGGTTCCCCGATGAATAGCGGACACATGGGTAATGAAGAATTACCCGCCATCCATGCTGCAGTAAGTTGTGCGAGTTCCGTTTCCCTGCCAAAAAAGCCGGTGAAATACCTTGCCTGTGGCTGAAAAGGTTCGCTTTGAAATACTGTTTTGTTATTGATTATGATCTTACGGTTGGTTTCTGCCATTTCGGTATCTTTTTAATAATTAATGCATTGGTTGAATTCTTTTCATCTTCACTCATGGGTTTAATGGTATAGTGTGGTTAACAACTTTTCATCAAAGGCACATCCCGGATGTACCATTCTATATATACTATTCTGAATAAGGTGATTCTTGACGAAATGAATCAGGATTTTTAAAGCTGAGTGGAACCGACAGGCAAACAGGCTAAGCTACTGCCTTCGCGGAAACTATGGCCGACGAAGAATACTTTGCCTGGCAAAGGCTGCAAAAAAAGTCACATAAATACAAATACCAATCGCCTTCAGGATTTTATAAAAAACCGCTCGGTACCTTTAATTAATTTTCGGCATGATCAATCTGTAGAAACGATATGCTGGTATGGCGATAATGATTAATATCACAATACCGACAATGATAGCAAATGTCTTGTATTGATAAGGGTATAGATGGAATAGTGAAAAAAATAATTCATGGAATTAATTTTGTTGTTGGCTGCCTGAATATGCTCTATTCCAAAATTACCATTCTTTGCATAGCTCTTAATTTACCTGCTTCCATTATGCAATAGTAAATACCTGCACAAAGTCCTCCGGAGTTGTAAGTTATTTCGTGATCTCCTTCCGTACGAAACCCGTTGACAAGTTCTATTATTTTTTCACCATACAGGTTATAAACAGAAATACTTACTGTTGTCGGAGATGGCAACCTGTACTTTATTCTGGTTTCATNNATGGATTAGGATAAATTTCTAATAAAGCAAATTTCTGATACAATTCTGAGCCTGGATCTATTCCAGTGACTGAATTGACCGTCACATGAACTTTTGCTGTTAAAGTATCACGGTAATCAGTTACTTTGTAAGAAAATTCATTCAATCCGGTAAAATCTATATCCGGATCATATATGATATAGCTACCGTTAGTGAGGACTTTTCCATTGGCTGGCTGTGTAACTGAGGCAATTTTAAGGATATTGTTATCGGAATCTTCGTCATTGGCAAGAACATCCATCATCACATAAGTGTTTATATCAGTTGTTGCATAATCATCATTTGCTACAGGTGGATTATTGGAACTCATTTCAACTTTAAGAGAAATATTATAAGCTCCTGACTTAGGTTGACAGCTATGGGGGCAGGGGCTCAGAGTTGCACCGGACTTACTCCGGTCATGATCTGCTGAGTTCCTTTGCAACAGCTTCTGCAAGTCCCCGCATATATCCTATGGCATACAGGTTTCCAAGTGTTGTATAACCCCCTCTCATTCCGGCCTCAGTTTCAGTTGCCATTACCGGCACATGATCGGGTCTCATCGGACCGTCAAAGCCAATTTCTATATAAGCTTTCATGGCTTCATACATATCAATATCTCCTTCATCATGAAAGGTCTCCGTGAAATGAGTACTTGGTCTGACCCCGCTCAGATCCTTTACATTTCTGAAATGTACGAAATTTATTATGTCTCTTCCCCATCTCCTGATCAGACCGGGAATATTAACAAGATCAGGCATACCCATGTAGTTTGCCTGGCACATAGTAATGCCGTTGCAGGGTTTCGGATACATGGACAGAAGGCGTTCATGACCGGCTACAGTATTCATTATGCGTGAGATTCCCTGAATGACATCTACCTGCGGGTCATCAGGATGCATTGACATTCTCATACCTGTTTTTTCAGCTTCCGGCATAACTGCTTTCACAAAATATTCAAGGGTGGTCCATAAATGCTCTTTTGAAACCTCACCATACTCTGTAAGGGGAGCCGGTTTCATAACCTCATAATCAAATTCCAGCATCAGCGCTCCTCCTCTGCCCGGCCGTTCTTGATTCGTTCGTGCCCAGCTTATTACAGGCATCCAGTTATAGCAGATGATATCAACATCACCATACTGTTTCAGATATTTCATGAATGTTATGAAATTCGAGATCTCTTCGTCCCGGCCGTCCAGCCCAAGCTTGGTTTTGGTTCCAAGTGAAGGAGGACCCTCAACAACATACCACTTGATTCCCTCTCTGTCCCATGCAGCTTTTGTGGCTTTTATGGCTTCTGGGTCCCATGCATTCAGCCCCCTGATTCTCTCCACTCCCGATACTGCATAATTAACAGCCAGTTGTCTTGCAAACGGAACCTTTGGGGAGGTCGGGCTGTTAAGGAATGCAAATTTGATCCCGCCGTCTTTTACATATGGTCCCGGTTCCAGACCGGAACTCTTATCTTTATAAGTTGATTGTGTACAGGTGGACATCAACCCTGCCAAGGATGCTGTTGTTGTAAAAATGGCAGTTTTCTTAATAAAATCTCTCCGGTTATTTTTCATGGCATTTCGTTTGTTTTCATTTAATAATCTTAGTAGGTTTGAATGGGACTGATTATTAAATAAAAGATCGCATCTCATTTACTTAATCATAATTTTTATTTAGAATATATTTCAATCTATCAGGGAAATCACATTATATTAACTATTATTTTTGATTGTCCATAATGTTAAAAGAATCCTTTGTAGATATTCCTTGCCAATGTAAGCCCCTGTTAGTCCATGGTGGTATTGGTTTTTTATCTATCCACAATCCTTTTTTTAGATTTCTTGCTTCAATTTCTAGTCTGGATAATACAGGATCAGAATTGTATTTTTTAAAATGCCATGCTAAGCCAACCTTAATCATCTCCTGACTTAAATCCTTTTTATCATTCAAGTAAGTATTCGAAATGAACCTACCATAGTTATCAATATCGTTAACTTTGATAGTAACATGCTTATTAAAGTATAACTCCGCTAGATGTTGTTTTGCGACATTAAAAAATGGCATCCCCCTATCTGGTGCGTCAATTCCTTCCATTCTAATAAGAATAGTTCTATTACCATCCACTAAGAGGTCATACGTGTCTCCATCAAGTATTGATATTACCTTTCCCGAAACATTACTGCCTACAGTTATATCAGAATCTTGTCCATTTAAGGATGTTATAATTAATAAATAAATAATCAATACAAATGATTCTTTCATTTCATTTAAAAATCAATATAATTAGTGCGAAAGATATTTTTAATTATTGGAAATATTCCCTGGCAGGATCTTATTAAGTATTTCTTTTTTTTTAGTCTATTGTTTCCAACCGTCTTCGTGGTAAAGTACCTGAATTTCCTCATTAGTCAGAGCCCTGTTATATATTCTAATATCATCAATAAACCCATTAAAATATTTCACATTTCCGTCTGTATAAGGTACTATTCCTGAGCTGCTTGAAATAGCACCAATGCCTAATTGCCTGCCGTTAATATAAGTGTTTTTGATAAAAACACTATTTGATGCTTTAATGTCACCGTTTACATATAGCCTGGTTCCGTTGTTACTTGTAGTAATAACCCAATGATACCATTCATTGACAGGAGAAAGTGAATAATAGTAATCAATCCTGTTAACTAAATAGTGACAACTTAAATGAAAGCTATTCAGTCCATTGACATTTAGACCCATAAAAAAGCTAGTTCCAACTGTATTTCCGCCATACCCAAATAACCCTGGCCTGTTATCCACCGAATTTGCCTTAAACCAGAGAGATATTGTTCTTTCAGCTGAAGGTAATTTAGAGGCATCAGCTTTTATATAATCATTCACCCCATCAAAATTATAAGCTGAATTAGTTGAACCATGTCGATCTGTTATTAATGTTGGCCCGAATACTGTACCGTTAATTTCATTTCCGCTTTCATCATTAGGATTGCCATTGAAAGGAAAATAAGCTACTAAGCCGTTAACTGGTATTAATGCATTCGCAGTATGGGTAAAGAAAGAGAATTGACTGCCATATACGGTACCTGCATTATTGGTTGCATACGCTTTCACATAATATCTGGTTTTTGGCTGCAGTCCTGTAATTGTGCTTATAAAAGTACCATCCCCATTTCCGTCATTGGTTTTGTTATCTGCAATAGTTGGATTACCTGAAGTATTCCAGCATACTCCCCTGCCGATAATAGACGAATAACCGTCATAAATGATATTTCCTCCTGATTTTGCCGAAAATGTTGTAATTGATGAAATCATTGTAGTGATCAATGCAGGTAAATTACTGGTAGTAGTAACATATAATTGATTGCCATAAGCTGTTCCAATACTATTGGTTGCATAAGCTCTGAAATAATATTTAGTAACCGGTTGCAATCCTGTCAATAAGCTTGAATATATCCCCGAGCCAGTTCCATCATTGGTCCTGTTATCGGCAATTGTCGGAGCACCTGTTGTATTCCAGCATACTCCTTTGGAAGTGATATTTGAACCTCCGTCGGAGGTAATATTTCCTCCTGTTTTTACCGAATACGGGGTAACCAGGGATGTTGTTGTTGTAGTAACTGTCGGCAAAGTAATCTTTAATGTATTAAAAGTTAGTTCATTGCCATATATTGTACCTATATTATTTGTAGCATAAGCTCTCAGGCGATAAGTGGTACCCGGAATTAATCCTGAAATATTACTTATAAAAGATCCTTTTCCTTTTCCATCATCGGTTTTACTATCATTGATTGTTGGATTAACAGACTGACTCCAGCATACTCCCCTTGAGGTTATCTGTTCGCCTCCATCACTTGAAATATTTCCCCCGGAACGGGCAGTAGTATAAGTAACTAAATTGACCTGATTAGTTTTCATTGAATATGGTACAGTAGTAAAATAAACTACATCACCATAACCTGTTCCAGTTTCATTTATCGCATATGCTTTAAGATAGTATCTGGTACCGGGATCTAAGCCTGTGACCTTCACAGAAAATGGACCTATGCCACTACCACAATTAACTACTGAATCGGTTAATGTAGGATTATTGTGCAGACTATATAATATTCCCCGTTCTTTAACCTTAGATCCGCCATCATCAATAATATTCCCATTAAATATAGCTGAGCTACCATTAATCACCTCGACAAGGGTAGTTTCTACTTCAGGCCTTTTATTCAGATTCCAGGTAATAGCAATTCTATTACAGGAAATAATTGTGAATAGAATTATTAATGAATATTTATTAAGACGTGAATAAACCATTATCTTAAAAGGATTTCAGAGGTAATTCGATAGTTTAACTGAGTCTGATTTTTATTTACTATTTGTTTATATTCTGATTAGTTGTCAATTCTTTTTAGCGAGTATATTCAAATTCAGTCCATACCACGAACCCAGAAATAATATGTTACCTATCTGTTCATGTACAAGAAATGAAGAGAATGGTTTGCCATCGGGTGAATAATGCACGAAATAATGCCTGGAACCACTCCAAAAATGATTTCCATTTGATGTAATCATAAACTGTTGATCTTCTTTAAGCCCCATGCATGAAATCCAGACGATAATATTTGAAATAGCCTTTAAATCATTCCAATCACCAATTGAATAATTACTTCCAAGTTCACTATGAATTTTTTCGATGAGGTTAGCTGTTTCAGGATATGAACCTGAGGATATCCTCAATTTCTCACATTCTACAATTTCTGGTGATCCGGCCGGAGGAGTTGAAAAAGAACGTTCTCCTCCATAACCTGTACCATTAGCATTAGTGGCATAAGCTTTAATATAATACTTAGTTTTTTCCTGTAATCCTGTGATTGAGCTTGTAAAAGCTCCGGGGCCAGTTCCGTCAATAGTTTTGTTATCATCAATAGTCGGATTACCTGAAGTATTCCAGCATACTCCCCTGCCTATAATTGATGAATAACCGTCATAGGTAATATTACCTCCTGATTTTGCCGAAGATATTGTAATTGATGATACTACTTCAGTAGTCAAAGTAGGTAAATTACTGTAAGTAGTAACAGATAATTGATTGCCATAAGCTGTTCCAATACTATTGGTTGCATAAGCTCTGAAATAATATTTTGTAACCGGCTGCAATCCTGTCAATAAGCTTGAAT
>DNOQ01000335.1:0-1705 GCA_003501665.1 Bacteroidales bacterium
AGAGCACCGGCACGCAGGAAATAAAAGGGAGTAAGGAAGCCGATTGTCATGGTTCTGAGCCTCCTGACAAAGAAATTATCCTTTTCAACCGTTTTTGCCAGGATCATCCCGATAACGTAGGCAGGCAGTAACGGTTCACTGCCCGACCATAGAGCCAAAACAGCCATTGAAATCAGGACGAAAAGAATCCATTTGGTACGGATTGCTGCAGTTTTATAGCCGAATTTGTCTGTCAGGAAGTTGGTAAGGGGAGGTAATATGAAGCTAAGAAGAATTGTCACGGCAACAAAGACTACTGTTTTATTAAGTCCGTATTCAAGCATCACAGAATATACAACAGCCATTGAGGTTGTCAACAATGGTAATCTCTTAAAACTTCGATTTTAGTGAATCAGGATTTAATTCCGAACCGGTAAGGAAAGTCAGCATGATGGCTGCAACTCCTGTAAGGAATTTCATCCAGTCGGCATTTAATGAGAGCTTTTCGGTGCTGCTGAGTTTAAATGCAAAATATCCGATAACTGACCCGATAACTATTTCCATCAATGCCATTGAAATTTTAACACGGTTCGCAATTATTGTTGATAAGACAGACGCCAGGAACCAGAATGCTGCAATCAGATATATTTCAAACATAAGTAACTCCCAAATTAATAAGTCATTGCAGGAGTTATCAGCTTTTTTAAGCGGTTAACGGTGAACTCCATCACACAGCCGTCAAAAATAACAAAATTTTATCTGGCGTTTAAGACAATTGTTTTTTTGAGTATCAGATATGAAATGACAATTACAGAAATTATCTGGGTTGTTACAGAAAATATGATAAGGTACAAAATTGAGAAATCATACAAATACCCCATCAGGGCACTTCCTGCAAACCAGAAGAGTCCGAAGGCAGTATGAAACGTTCCGAAAGCCGTCCCCCTTCTGTCAGGCGGTACCATTTCTGCTATTTCTGCTTTGAGCACCGACTCCTGTGCCCCCATGCCGATTCCCCACAGGACCATGCCTGCCAGGGCCAGGTTAAAGCCGCCCGAGAAGCCCAGTGGCGCAAAAAATAAGGAGACGAGAACGGCGGCAAGAAGTGTCTTGATGCCTATCCTGTCGTACAGCTTCCCGAAAACCAGTGCTGCCACTGCATCGGTGGCCATTGCGACTGCGTAAAACAAAGGAATTGCTGAATCGCCCATCAGCTGCGTCGACTTAAAATGGTAGGCAATAAGCGGGAAATCAGCATAGCCGAGGGCCATGAACACTGCAGCCAGAAGAAATAACCAGAACCTCCCTGAAAATCCCTTTGCGGTAATGTCCTTTGTTTTTACCTCCAACTTCTCCGGTTCAGGATAAAGGTGGCGGCAGTACAGGAGGAAACTGAAGGCAATGATTGCCGGTAAAATAAGGATGCCATAAGCCAGGCGGTAATTCTCGTTCTGAAAAAACAGGACAGCGCTGACCAGAAGAGGACCGGCAGTTGCCCCGATCTGATCCATTGCCTCATGCAGGCCATACCCCCATCCGCGCCCGATTTTTTGTGTGCCAAACGAAAGAAGTGCGTCCCGTGCAGGGGTTCGGATTGCTTTGCCTATGCGCTCGGTTATCATAAGCAAAACAGCAATCTGCCAGTACCCGGCAAGTGCCAACAAAGGAACGGAGAAGAGGTTCAGAAGGTACCCGGTGATAAGTATCGCCCAGTATTTTTTTGTTT
>DNOQ01000335.1:1748-4971 GCA_003501665.1 Bacteroidales bacterium
GAATCTGAAGAAAAGAACCATTAATACCCCTGGCCGCTTCATAAGTCATATCTGAAAAGAGACTTACAAGACCCAGCAATACAACAAATCTTGTGGCTGTATCCAGTCTGATTGATTTCAACCTTTTCTGAAAAGCATTCATGTTACACCATTGATTTCTGGTTTTAATTCGCAGATGAATTGAGTTTATTTTCATCTGGTTCTGATTCATCTTCCTGCATCTGATAATTCTTTATGATAGCGTCAATTGTTTCCTGTTCTGATCTTATTCTCCCGAGTGCTTCTTCGATATTTTCATGAATTGAGGATTTACACCGCTTGAACAACCCTACAACGACCAGATAAAACAGGTTGGATGACACTTTCTCAGAAAGTTCATTAAGTGAATCTGAAACAGATTTATCCTTTAAGTTCCCTGCAATTACCTTTAAAAGATCGATATCGGATTTTATTGAGTGCATTCTTGTTATAATATCCTATTAACAGAAACAAATTTAAAGCTTAATTTATAATAAGCCTGCATTATGAAAATCCCGGGATCAGATTTCATAAATGACTGGTTTTAAATTAACATCAGGAGTTATCAGTCATCTATGACGGTTAACGGTGAACCCATCACCAGTGAACAAAATTAATGAAATTATAAACGACAATAAAATATCAAAGTAAACTTACATCATAATGTAGTTGGGAAATCGTAAAATATTTTAGCTTTGAAGCCGGAAGCCCGAAGTTCAGAGTAGCGTAGAGTGTAGAAAAGGAGTGAAACGACGCAGTTCCGCGAAGCGGAAGCAGGGAGCAGGTGGGAGAGACTTAGGGCTAAGGGCAGAGAACGGGGGGTTGTTATTTGAAATTAAAAATCACAAATCACGAATCACAAATCACAAATCATTGTTTCCGTCTTCGGAGTTGTAACTATATATAAATGTTCCAATGCCTTACTTTACTTCTTCATGGAGCTTTTTTGAGAAATTGGCGGGATATGATCTTCATCTTGCCGCTCTTGTAAAAATCTGGCTGCTCGCTTTTGCCGCAACTGTAATATTGTGTTTTCTGGTTGGCGAGATAACCCGTAACTACAGCCAGACAGACAAGCTTTGGAGCCTTATGCCCCTTATTTACGGCTGGGCAAGTGTCGGTTATTATCCTTCATCACCACGGTTGTGGTTAATGGCAATACTCCTAACTGTGTGGGGTTTGAGGCTGAGCTATAATTTTTACAGGAAAGGGGGATACAATATAATCCCATGGAGGGGAGAGGAAGATTACCGGTGGAAGGTAATGCGTGAACATCCGAAATTGAAAGGACGGTTGAGTTTCGGGCTCTTCAACCTGTTATTCATTTCATTTTATCAGCATTTTCTTATTTTACTGTTTTCCTCTCCGATGCTAATGGCAGCTAAGCACCATAACACCGGATTGTCATTTATAGACATAATGACGGCATGTCTGATTCTCTTTTTCATTGCCGTGGAAACAATTGCTGACAATCAGCAGTTCCGCTTTCAGAGAATGAAAAGAGAGCCTGGTAAGAAGGATTCTCTTTATGCAGAATCACTCAGGGAAGGCTTTCTTAAAGAGGGACTGTGGAGATATATGCGTCATCCGAATTTTGCGGCCGAACAGGGAATATGGATAAGCTTCTACTTTTTCGGGGTGGCAGCTGCAGGAAAATGGATCAACTGGACACTGGCTGGTACTGTGCTTCTTGTTCTGTTGTTCCGGGGGAGCACACAGCTGACTGAAAAAATAAGCAGCAGTAAATATCCGGGTTATGCTGCATATAAAAGGAGAGTACCGAAATTTCTGCCCCGGCTTTTCAGAAAAGAAGAAGTGAATGAACAAATAGCGTAATTAATTATTCTGTTCGATTTTTTCGAGGATATAACCAACAGTAGGGATAGTGGTTATCTTCAGGTAGGGGTCACTTTTCAGCAGGGATCTGATCCGTGAGATAAATACATCAAGACTCCGCCCCGTATAATAATCCGATTCACCCCATACGTCTATCATTATCTCCTCCCTTGTTACCAGGTTGCCTGAGGCATTAACCAGTTTTTGCATGATGCGGCTCTCCTTTAGGGTCAGTCGCCTGGTTGTTTTGTTAATTGTCAGTTGCTGATTGACCGGATCGAAGATGAATTTACCTATTTCAAGAGTGGTATTGTTAACCGTGGCTTCATTCCGTGGGGCTGTTCTGTTAATGATCGCCCGGATACGATACAGAAGTTCTTCCTCATCAAAGGGTTTTGTGATGTAATCATCAATTCCCAGGCAGAACCCTTTTATTTTATCCTCCTTCATCGACCTTGCAGAGAGTATTATTACCGGAATATCACGGTCAATCTCCTTAATCTTTTCGACGAGTGTAAAGCCATCGATCTTCGGTAGCATCAGATCGATTATGCAGAAATCGAAACGTGATAAACGGAATCCGTTAAGTGCGGAGAGCCCGTCGCGGTAAAGCTTCACCTCAAATCCGTTTGCCTCGAGGAAATCAACAAGGAGAAATCCCAGATTGATGTCATCCTCAATCAGGAGGATCCTGGTATTTTGTGAATTGTTCATCTGACCGGCGCCAGGGGAAGTTCAACAGATATCCTTAATCCTTTTCCTTTGAGATTTGAGGCCCTGATCTTTCCTCCCATCTTTTCCACAATGTTCCTTACCTGGTATAAACCAATACCAAAACCTTCAATATCATGGGTATTACCTGCAGGTACCCTGAAGTATTTGTCAAATATCATATTAAGGTAGTTCCCCGGTATACCTGGCCCGTTATCCTCGATGTCAATCGTCAGAATATTACCTGCAGACCTGAGACCGACATTGATTTCAGGTGAATTTCCACTATATTTTACTGAATTATCGATCAGGTTTCCCATCGCGATATGAAAAAGATCCAGATTGCCGTGAACCTCAAACCGCTCACCACTTCTGTTTACCGCAACTGATCCCCCTTTCTGGCTGATCTGCACTTCGAAAGTTTCAATAAGGTTATCAATTACTGCAGCGGCGTCAATGAGCTCAGTAAATGATGGCATCTCAGTATCGGTGAATGATGTTTTGAGAAGCTTTTCCACTTTCTCCTTCAGTTTGTTGTGCTCGCTCTTAATCACATTGGTGTAAAAAGAGAGCTTCTCATTACCTTCCACAGATTCACTTTTTGAAAGCATGCTGTTTGCGAGTGCGATGTTTGTCAGGGGAGTCTTAAACTCGTGGG
>DNOQ01000357.1 GCA_003501665.1 Bacteroidales bacterium
AAATATAAAAACTACGTATTAAAAAACGTATTATAATACGTAGATTAATACGCAGTTATCTCTTCTCTTCGTCCCTTCGTCTCACTACTCGCAAATCACAAATCACCACTCACAAATCACCACTCACAAATCACCACTCACAAATCACCACTCACAAATCACCACTCACAAATCACCACTCACAAATCACAAATCACTTATCGAATCATATACCGCCTGCAGGATCTCTGTCCTGATATTAAGTGACGACAGCCGGTTGTTATTCCGGGTCGGATAAACTCTGTTGCTTAGGAAAACATAACTTATTTCCTTAACCGGATCGGCCCATACGAATGTGCCGGTATACCCGGAATGCCCAAAACTCTCAGGCGATGCGCCTCTTGTGGGGTATGTATCTTTTTGCGGAAGTTCTGAATTATTAAGCAGTGGTTTATCGAATCCCAATCCTCTTCTGTTTTTGTTTTCAGGGAACTGAACGCTGGTATATTTCAACATCACATCTCTTCCAATCAGTTGTTCTCCTCCGTAATCTCCCATTCGCCGGTAAAGTTCCATCAGTTTTAAAAGGTCATTTGCCGTTGCAAAGAGTCCGGCATGTCCGGAAATACCTCCAAGCATTGCTGCATTTTCATCATGAACGGTACCCTGTAACTGCTGCATCCGGAAGAATGTGTCATTTTCGGTAGGTACCAGCCTGCTCAGAGAATATTTCAGGTACGGGTTATAAACTATATCATAAGCTCCGATTTTGTGATAGATCCTTCGCGTAACGAAATCGGTCCAGTTTTCTCCCGAAAGATTTTCAACTATCGCCGGAGTCAATATAAATGTAAGATCCGAGTAAACATATTTCTTTTCGCCAAGGGGGGTCTTTTTTATCTCACTAAATATTTTTTCCCTGTAATTCCTGTTTATATAAAGTTTATCGGAAATTTTGACGGGGAATCTGTCTGAAGGTACATACCTGATCGCTCTTCTTTTATATACAGAATCCTTTTTTATCGTTTCTCTCCATGGTACAATTGATGGAGTCAGTCCTGCCTGATGGGCGAGGAGATCTTTCATAACAAGATCTCCCTTATCGGAATGTCTGAATTGGGGGATATAGTTACCCAGTGTCTCTTCAGTTGAGAACCTTCCTTCTGTCTCGAGTATCATTAATCCCGGAAGAGATGATGAGACTTTTGTAACTGAAGCCAGATCAAAAAGATCACCTTTGTCCAGAGCAACCCGGTAATCAAATGTATGGTACCCGTATGTTTTATGAAAGATCACTATTCCTTTTCTTGCCACGATAACTTCACATCCGGGATATGCTCCTGCATCCAGACCTGCTTTTGCAACAGAATCTATTTTGGAGTGCAATATTTTTGATGAAAGACCTGCATTTTCTGGAAATCCGTACTGCAACCTGAGATTTCCCTGTGTTTTCAGTCCATATCCGGCAGTCCATTTATCGTTGATCGTTACCGGTAGAGAACCTTTTGCTCCAATACCTCCAAAGATTAGCTGGATAGCAAGATCCTCTGTATGATCAGTTTCCTCGTAAGCAAGAATAAGACCGGCACTGTTTTGAAGTGATTCAAGCTTCTGCAGGGCATAGGGATTTCCGAAGTAAGTTACAACCGTATTATGTGCACTGGTAAGTTGTTCAAGAAAACCGGGAAGTGCAGGACTTATCCCAAAATCTGCCCGGGGTCGCTGATCGGTGTTATAAATGCCGGCAAGGATGATATCGTAATGTGATAATGTATCCAAAACCCGGGCTGTCTGATTTATATCTGCCGGATCGACCTGAAAATCAACCACGGGAAAATAATCAGCTGCTCTTTGCTGGAATTTTGTAAGTTTATTCCTGTTAATTACCAGAGTGGCAATCTTAATTGTATCAAGATGCCTGAGGGGAAGGATATTATCTCTGTTATTCAGCAGGGTAAGGGAGTTGGAGTACAATTCCCTTATAAGCGCTTTTGTATCGGCCGGAAGAAGTTCTTCGGCAATATTTTCTGTCCGGACCGGTTTCTGTATATTTAATCCTGCCCAGTATTTCGCAGCAAGCACTTTGCGGCATTTTTCCGTTATCAGCTCCTGTGTTATCTCTTTCTTGCTTATCCTGTCCATGATTGTTAAAATTGTCTTTTCAGGATCGGTCACATATTCAAGGACATCGATTCCCGATTTCAGGGCCAGAACATCGACTTCACCCGGAACGGTATATTTTGTTATTCCATCCATATTCATGGCATCGGAGAGAATGAGTCCTCTGAATGACAATTCATTTCTGAGTATCTGTGTAAGGATCGCAGGTGAAACTGTGGCCGGAAGGTTTTCAGCCTGATCAATCAACGGAAGGCTTATATGTGCCGGCATTATGCATGAGATACCGGAATTTATGAGAGACCTGAATGGAACAAGTTCAACCGATTCAAGTCTTTCCTTTGAATGTCTTATTACCGGAAGGTCGAGATGGGAATCCACCTCGGTATCGCCATGTCCCGGGAAATGTTTTGCTGTTGAAATCACTCCGTTATCCTGCAATCCTTTCATGTACATAATCGCTTTTGCGGCTGATTTATAAGGATCTTCACCGAAAGACCTGAAATTGATTACAGGATTCTTTGGATTGTTATTAAGGTCCGCTACAGGTGCAAGATTGATGTTAACACCTGCTCTTTTGAATTGTGCGGCAACGGCTGTTCCCATTCTGTAAATAAGTGAATCATTATCTGCAGCGCCCAGTGTAAGCTGGTATGGAAACTTTTCGATGCCTGACAGCCTCATACCCAGTCCCCACTCACCATCAGTCACGATCATCATGGGTACTTTCGATATTTTCCGGAAATAGTTGACCAGTTCAGCCTGTCTGCGGGGTTCTCCCTGAAAAAAGATAACGCCTCCGATCCTGTGTTTTCTGATCATGTCGGCCAGCCAGACCTCATGATCAGTTTCACCCTTTGCGAATGCGGCCACCCAGACAAGCTGACCAATCTTTTCCTGCAACGAAAGCGAATTAAGGACCGAGTCAACCCAGGGATGATCCAGATATTTATTGAACGGAGGATCACATTTCTGTGCATTCAGATCGATAATTGATAATATTAAAATTGTTGAGACCAGAAACTTAAATCTGCGATAATCCATTATTGCTTAATATTTTAGTAATATCATATTATTCACTACTCACCACCCACAACTCACAACTCACAACTCACCGCTTACTTTTTTCTTCGATAAAACTCGATAGCTTTCCTGACCGACCCGTGTTCCAGAAGTAAGATCCTTGCTGCATCTCTCTGAATGTTCAGTTCCTCCACGATCATACGGGTACCCCGTTCTATAAGCTTTTTGTTGGTGAGCTGCATGTTGACCATTTTATTTCCTTTAACTCTTCCCAGTTTGATCATCACGGTTGTGGTAATCATATTCAGGATCATTTTCTGAGCCGTGCCGGCCTTCATCCTGGTACTTCCGGTAACGAATTCAGGACCGACTACTGCAACTACCGGAATTTCAGCCGCTTCAGCCAGTTTCCCTTCAGGATTACATGTAACGCATCCCGTAAGGATACCGTTCTCCCTGGCTTTCCTGACACCACCAACCACATAGGGTGTTGTTCCGGAGGCTGCAATACCTATAACTGTATCATCTTTACTGATGTTGAATATTTCTAACTCTTTCCATGCTTTTTCAGGATCATCCTCTGCCGATTCAACAGCTTTACGGATAGCTGAATCTCCTCCTGCTATAAGACCAATCACCATGTTGCCCGGAACCCCGAAGGTGGGTGGTATTTCTGAGGCATCAACAACACCCAGCCTGCCGCTTGTTCCGGCTCCGAGATAAAAAATACGGCCTCCTCTTTTCATTCTATCAACAATGCCGTTAATAAGCTTTTCAATCTGCGGAATAGCCTTCTTTACCGCAATATGAACCTTTGAATCTTCCCTGTTGATGTTGATAAGCAATTCCCTTATACTCATTTTTTCGAGGTTATCGAAATTGGAAGGATATTCGGTGACACTAAGTTTTTGCGGTGTGATCTCAGGTTCATGCATTACAGTGATGAATTAAGATTATTTATATGGAATTTTATCAGATCGGTCATTGGAGATAATGTGATTGTACCTAGTCTAAGTTTATTCAGCACAATTAATTCCACGAGGAAAGATCTGAAATAAAAGGCTATGCTGCCTGTAAAATGGACAGGTAAGGTTTTAGATTCAGGATATTGAAGAATATTCCTGACTATGAATTCATGGAAGCTCGTTCTTATTATTTCCTGAAGTTCGGGTATTTCTATATTATCTGAAATAAACATGGTAAATTGTCCAAGGAATCTGTTCGGAAATGGCTTCATATAGACTCTTTCGAGGATCTCGGCCGGTGTGATTCGGTAAGTATTAAAAAAAACATCAATAACTGACCGGGATATCTGTTTTTTCAGAACTGCCGAAAGAAGTTTTCTGCCTATTACGGCTCCTCCTCCTTCATCCCCGAGAATATATCCCAGGGGTGAAACATTTGATACAATTTTATTACCGTCGTAATAACATGAATTGGAGCCTGTACCCATTATACAGGCTATACCGGGATCATTCTGACAAAGGGAACGTGCAGCACCCAGCAGGTCACTTCCGATGAATATATTATCGGCAGCCAGGAATCTGCCAATGGCATTTCTGACCACATTGTTCTTTGCCTCAGTATTGCAACCTGTGCCATAGAAAAAAACTTTCCTGAAAGACTTCCTGTAATGAGGCGCCAGTTCTTTTTCAAGTAACTGGTATATACCATTCTCTGACAGGAAATATGGATTTATGCCTCCGGTGTAAATCGATTCCTGAGCAATATTGCCCTTAATAACTTTCCATTCAGTTTTTGTCGATCCGCTGTCTGCTACAAGTATCATACATATACAGTTTATTGAACAGATTGTAAAAGTAAAGCAAATAAGTCGTTTATTTTAAAGAGACGGTTAAAGAAAACGCATGAAAAATTTGACCAGGAATGATTATATTTCAATCCTAAAATATTCGGGGATGATCGGTTATATAAGAAAACATTTATCATTTTTTATTATTCTGTTGTTTCTTAATCCTTCCGGAGCGTTTGCACAGCGTACTGAAAAGTTGCAGAACCGGGCTGCTGAAAGGCTTAAAAAATGGGAAAATCCTTTAAATCAATGGAAACATATTGCTGTTCCGAAACCGGATTCCGTAAAAATTGAAACCGGAAGTGGGTTGGTTAATATTTTCTTCCCTCCCCAGCTTTCATATTATCCGTTCAGGGAAGAGAGTTGCAGAGAGTTCATCAGTTCGTTAAAAGAATCACTCGGAAGGAAATTCAGGAATTACAATATTCAGATATTTACAAATAATTATGGTCTTGATCAGCTGGTTCCAAATTACTTCAGGGTAGAATCTCCTGTCGATTCTTCACGATTTCCCAGGTTAGTTGAGGACAGGAAAATACTTATAAGGAAAGAAGACAGGATCTATCCTGAGAAAGGTCTTTCAGGCAACTCAATTGCCCTCTGGCACAGCCATGGTTATTATTTCGAAATGAACCTCGACAGATGGGAATACCAGCGGGCAAAACTGTTCGGCACGGTTGAGGACATCTCAATTATGGGTTATGTGGTCCCGTATCTTACACGGATGCTTGAAAATGCCGGAGCAACTGTTTTTCTTCCCAGAGAAAGAGATATACAGAAAAATGAAGTTATTGTCGATAACGACTGGTCAACCGGCAGCTCTGAACTTTTCTTAATGCCTGATCCTGAAATTGAAAGAATCAGAGAAGGGTTTCTGCTTACAGATACTCTTTTCCCGGGTCATAATCCTTTCAGGCAAGGGACATCACTCCGTATAAAAAGAGATTCAGCAGTATATATTCCTGAAATACCCGAAAAGGGATACTATGCAGTCTATGTTTCCTATCCTCTGATGTCTGATAACTGCCGTTCGGTAAAATATATTGTTAATCATACCGGCGGAAGCACAGACTTTATTGCAGATCAGACAATAGGGGGTGAAACATGGATCTATCTGGGAACGTTTCTCTTTGATAAAGGGAAAGATATCACAAGGGGTTCTGTTACTGTCAGGGCTGGAGGTAAAAGTACCGGTTACATTGCACTTGATGCAGTTAAATTCGGAGGAGGAATGGGAAATGTAGCCAGAAAACCATCGGCAGAGATTATTAATAACCAACAGTCAGCAATCGTAAAAGTATCCGGATCAGTTGTTCAGGATCCTGTGCAACAAACAGAATTCGGGTGGAAAATAAGCGGTAAGCCAAGGTTCCTTGAAGGTGCAAGATATTACCTTCAGTATGCAGGTATGCCGGATACAATGGTTTACAGCCCTAACACATATAAGAATGATTACAACGACGATTATATGTCAAGAAGTCTGTGGGTAAATTATCTCATTGGCGAACCCTTTTCTGCTTATGATGATTCACGACAAAGAGGTCTTGGAATACCCATTGATCTTTCCCTTGCATTTCATACCGATGCGGGAGTGACTCCGGGCGATTCTGTCATTGGTACCCTGGCTATTTATTCAACAGCCACAGATAATGCCAGATTCCCTGATGGAACCTCAAGGATGGCAAGCAGGGATCTTTCAGATATTATTCAGACCCAGATAGTTGAGGATATAAGGGAGCTTTATAATCCCGGTTGGACAAGAAGAGGAATATGGGACAGGCCTTATTATGAAGCAAGGCGGCCAAATATACCAGGAATGCTGCTTGAGCTTCTTTCTCACCAGAATCTTGCCGACCAGAAATACGGGCTTGACCCCCGTTTCAGATTTGATGTAGGCAGGGCAGTCTATAAAGGTATACTGAAATATCTTGCATACGTAGAGAATAGAGAATATGTGGTTCAACCCCTGCCTGTTACGGATTTTGCAATTATGCCGGTCGGAGGGAAGAAAGTGAGATTATCCTGGGAACCGGTTACAGGTAAACTCGAGCCTTCATCAGCTCCCGACAGGTATATTGTATATAAAAGAACCGGTGAAAATGGTTTTGATAACGGCACTCTGACTTATGAAACTTTTTACGAGACTGAACTTGAATCGTTTGATACAATTTATGGTTTTAAAGTGACGGCAGTTAATAATGGTGGTGAAAGTTTCGATTCCGAGATCCTTTCTGCCGGTATCAGATCAGGCAATTCAAAAAGTGTTCTGATAGTAAACGGATTTGACCGGATTTCGGGACCATCATGGTATGATAGCGGTAACATGGCAGGCATTACCTGGTGGGACGACAGGGGAGTGGCCGATCACTATGATTTTATTCATATCGGCGATCAGTATGATTTTACCCGGAAGAATCCCTGGCTTGACGATGATTCGCCGGGATGGGGAGCATCATACTCAGATATGGCCGGCAAAGTTATTGCGGGAAACAGTTTTGATTATCCTTATATTCATGGGAAAGCTGTTATGAACGCCGGATATTCATTCTATTCTGTTTCTGATGAATTTTTCTGCTCTGATGATTATGATCCTGTGTTATTCAATATAGTCGATCTGATCTTCGGGGAAGAGAAATCAACACCGTTTTTCAACGATACCTCCAGGATCGATTTCAGGATATACACTTCTGAATTCATGAAAAGGATTGAAGAATTGACAAAATCAGGCACTTCAATATTCATGTCAGGTGCATATATCGGATCAGACCTTAAAAACAGGCCGGACTCGACAGCCATAAAATTTGCAGGAAACCATTTGCATTTTATTCCCCGTACCGGACATGCGGTAAAGAAAGGAGAGGTGTATGCCACAGACTATGCAAAACCAACATTTTCTGGTAATTATAGCTTCAATACAGATTATTCCGAAAATATCTATTCGGTTGAGGCACCCGATGCAATTGAACCATCAGGGGCAGGAGCAACATGCGCTTTCAGATACAAGGAGACCAATTCATCAGCCGGTGTAATGTTCAACGGGAAATACAGAACGGTAATTCTGGGATTTCCGTTCGAAACAATTGTTGATGAAGGGGAAAGGAATTCATTAATGAAACAGGTACTGAATTTTTTTAATAAATAATTTGCATTCTTGGAAAAGAAAATTACATGTTTTATGCCGGTTTCCGATAAGGAATCACTGGCATTTACAATCACTTCGCTAAAATCTTCCGGAGTTATTGAAAAGATAATAGTGATTACAGGAGATGAACGATATCAGGATTTAACAGATCAGGATCTCTTATTCATAAAATCCGGAGGATTTACTTCATCCATAGCACTGAGAGAAATGGGGAAAATGCTTAAAACCCCCTTTGCTCTCCTGTATTCCAAATCATTCCCGATTGATATTGGAAAATTCGCGCTGCAAAGAATGAAGCAGGTCGCTGAATTCACCGGTGCAGGTATGGTCTATTCCGATTATTATGAAAATAAGAATAGGATTATCTCTCAACATCCTGTTATTGGTTACCAGGAGGGGAGTCTCAGAGATGATTTTAATTTCGGGTCACTGCTCCTTTATGACGGAAATGCATTAAGGGATGCATGCAGCAGTATGACCAGGGATTTTAAATTCGCAGGATTATATGATCTTAGACTGAAAGTATCACAGAAGAACTCCCTGATACATCTCCCCGAATTTCTCTATACTGAAGTTGAGACAGATATCAGGGAATCGGGCGAAAAACAGCATGATTATGTTGATCCGCGAAACAGAGCCGTTCAGATTGAGATGGAAATTGCCTGCACAGATCATCTTCAAAAAATAAATGCATGGCTGAAGCCGGAGTTCAGAACCATCAGTTTCGGGGAAGAAAAGTTTGATTGTGAAGCATCCGTGATCATCCCGGTAAAGAACAGAGTTAAAACAATAGGTGATGCGATAAGGTCTGTCCTCAGCCAGCAAACGAAGTTCATATTCAACCTGATAGTGATTGATAACTATTCAACAGACGGTACGACCGATGTTATCAGATCATTCGCAGAGAGAGACAGCAGGATCATTCATGTTATACCTGAAAGAAAAGATCTTGGCATAGGAGGTTGCTGGAATGAAGGTATTTTTCATCCGAGTTGCGGAAAATTCTCGATACAGCTCGACAGCGATGATCTCTATATTGACAATAACGTAATTACCAGCATAGTTGAAGCATTCTACAACCAGCAGTGTGCAATGGTTGTCGGATCATACAAAATGGTGAACTTCAATCTCGAAGATATACCACCCGGACTGATTGATCACAGGGAATGGACACCTGATAACGGAAGGAACAATGCACTCAGGATAAATGGTCTGGGAGCACCCAG
Organism: Bacteroidales bacterium; assembly: GCA_003501665.1. GTDB lineage: Bacteria > Bacteroidota > Bacteroidia > Bacteroidales > VadinHA17 > LD21. The sequence continues at coordinate 9,302 of DNOQ01000357.1, forward strand.
GGCTTTCTATACACCTGTGATAAGGAATATCAGGGTGCCGAATGTAAGCTATGGCGAGGATTATGCTCTGGGACTTGCCATAAGCCGCCATTATCAGATCGGCAGGATTTATGAACCCTTATATCTGTGCCGCCGGTGGGAGGAAAATTCAGATGCAGCACTCGATATTAATAAAACAAATATTCATAACCTGTATAAGGACAGGATCAGGACAATAGAGTTGCTGGCAAGGAAGAGGATGAACAATGAATCACAGGATTAATAAAGCGCCCTTTACCGGTTTCCGTGAACAAAGGGAAACAGATAAGTGAATTGATCGCAATTTCCCTGTCCATGGGAAATTACCGATAGCTTTCAGGAGGAAAAGGGTATAAATAAATTTTCAATTATGTTTTCTGATAGGTTATCAGAATTTTTTACTGATCAGCTGGGAGAATGGGATCTGGCCCGGACAAATTACAGGCAGCTCGAAAAGGTACAAACCCGGAGTATGGTTTTTCAGGGGTTTCAGGTGCTTGTTCAGTTCAATCCCGAAAGGATAAGGTCATCAGCTGCAGAAGTTGATGATAAATCAATCGGAAAAAGGCAATGTTTTTTATGTGAGAAAAACAGACCACCTCAGCAAAGGGGTGTGCCTTTTGAGAGTGAATTCACAATATTGGTCAATCCTTATCCGATATTCAGAAGACATCTGACAATCGTATCCGGGTACCATACCGGCCAGAGGATAAGATATAACTTCGGCAGTATGCTCTCTCTGGCAGAAGTTCTGCCTGAATATGTGATCTTTTATAATGGTCCTCAGTGCGGTGCTTCTGCTCCGGATCATCTTCATTTCCAGGCCGGTAACAGGGGATTTATGCCCATTGAAAAAGATTTCTCTTCCGGGAGATTTGCCGGCAGGGTATTTACAAGAAAGGGTGCTGAAGTGTGGCACTGGAAAGATTACCTGCGGGGCATCATTTCCTTAAAAGGTTCACAAAGAGAACCCCTTGAAACACTCTTCCATCTCTTTTTTGAAAGATTTGATGATATCCGGCATGAGGGACCGGAACCAATGCTTAATATTCTTACCTGTAAAGAAGATGATCAGTGGATTATTCATATTATTCCACGGAAGCAGCATCGTCCTGTTCAGTTTTACGCCGTGGGTGATGACCAGATCATTCTCAGTCCTGCTTCCGTCGACCTTGGAGGAGTTGTCATCACTCCACGGGAAGAGGATTTTAATAAGATTACAATGCAGGATATTTCGAATATCTTCGGCCAGGTGTGCTTCGGTGATACTCACTTACATCAAATGATTCTCGAAATAAAATGAATATGGAAAGGAAGATACCGGAACTACGTGTGGGGATCTTTTCGGATAAAGAGATATCATTCTCACTGAGTGGCCTTTACAGGATGGAGCCATATAACATCTTTTTATCAGGTGATTGCATGGCAACTTTCAGAGACGGAGGTATCTGTATAAAGTCCGCTGACACAGAAAATCAATCGTATGAACAGGTTGCTCTGATACAGGTTAATCCGGGATCTTCATCATTTACTCTGCATGATGTTGTTATAGGGTTGAATTTCCACTGGCAGAGAAAAGAGGATCAGGTATTCAGCGGAAGTCTTATGTTTATTATTGAAGAGAACAAAATTACTGCAGTAAATCTGATCTCCATTGAAGAATATCTGAAAAGTGTGATCTCTTCGGAAATGAAAGCCACGGCATCAGAAGAGCTCCTTAAAGCACATGCAGTTATCTCACGGGGATGGTTGCTGGCACAGATTGAAAAGAAACAGCATCTGAATGAAAATGATGTCGGATACGAAACAGCTTTTAATGATGAGACAGAATTCATAAGGTGGTACGACAGGGAAGATCACAGGTATTTTGATGTTTGTGCCGACGATCATTGCCAGAGATATCAGGGTATAACCCGGGCTACGACACCATTGGTACTGAAGGCTGTGGAAGAGACATCAGGTGAGGTACTTACTCATTCCGGATTAATATGTGATACAAGGTATTACAAATCCTGTGGTGGTGTAACCGAATTATTTGAGAACGTGTGGGAGCCTGTCAGTCATCCTTATCTGCAGCGGGTGATAGATAATCCGGATCCTCCTGCCGGGTACGATCTTGATTTTGACAATGATCAGAATGTCCGGAAATGGATATCGGGTAAACCTGATGCTTTCTGTAATACGACTGATAAAGAGGTTCTCAGTCAGGTACTAAACGATTATGATCTTGAAACTTCCGATTTCTACCGGTGGAAAGTTACCTATACACAGAGCGAGCTTAGTGATCTGGTCAGAATACGAACCGGTATTGATTTCGGAAAGGTGAATGAACTGATTCCGCTGGAAAGAGGTACATCTGGGAGAATTATAAGGCTTAAGATCGTTGGGTCCCGGAAGACGGTGATAATCGGTAAGGAACTTGAAATAAGGAAATCCCTTTCAAAGACACATCTTTACAGTAGTTGTTTTTATATTGATAAGATTACCGCCGGTACGGAAATACATTTTATTCTGCACGGTGCAGGATGGGGACA
>DNOQ01000465.1:0-376 GCA_003501665.1 Bacteroidales bacterium
TTCGTAGCTCTTCGGCTGTATATTCAAGGTCATTCAACTTTTTCAGTCCCGCGCTTAACAGCTTAAGGCCCGCCTCGCTGTAACGCTTTTCACCACAGGGTATATATGATATCGGGCATAGGTTCATTCCACAATTTCTTTAACTGTAACCACCCCAACCATATCCTCTCCGACAGCAATTAATTGTGAAAAGTAATCCCTGCTGTCGATTTTCTTTATTTTCAGCAATCCTTCCAGTTGAGTACCTTCGGGCAATAATCCATCGAAAAACGGCGGGAATCTGTCGAACTTAAAGACCTTTATTTTTGCCGGCATAGTTCTTGAGATATCAGGTCCATCATATCCGTCAAGATATTCAAATACATATTCCCTGCCT
>DNOQ01000465.1:446-5962 GCA_003501665.1 Bacteroidales bacterium
AACGGACTTGTTAATTCAATTTTTATATTCAGCACTTTAAGTACCTTTTGTAAAGTATTCAACCGGATACTTTCCTTGCCTTTCTCAATATCATAAATTACAGTCTTGCCAACCCCGGCCATTTCTGCTAATTGAGCACGGCTTAATCTGGCTGCTTTACGATGCATCTTTATTATTTCTGCCAGAGTCTGCGATTGGGTCATAATTTATCTTTATAACGGTAAAAATACGTAATTTCTTTCAATTAAGCAATCTATTTGAATATATTTACTGTTATAACAGTAATATTTATAGTATTATTTGAATTTGATAAGGTAATGATTGTATTTTACCGTTATAGCGGCAGAAAATATTTTCGGCAAATTCAGGAATTCGGTAGAAAAATGGCATGAATTCATAAACATAAGCTTTTTGCCGGAGGACATGAAAAGTTCATTTCACGATCTGATGAAAGAACGGTTCAGCAGGATTTATAATACCTGACAGATCAAATTGTCATCAAACATCAATTCAAATAATCTTTTCCGGATTTGGTACAGCTCCGGTAATGAAATCGTGCAAAACCGAGCTATTATTCTAAATTTCAATTCATTTAATCATTATTTAAAGTAATTACCTTTTTTGTATCAAAATCTGTGTTCTCATTATATTTTACATATCCAAGCTGATTTGTTATAAGGGTCGTTGATCCTATTTGAAAATCAGGCTGATTGCAATGATGGTGACCGAAAATCCAGAAGCCAGCATAAGATCTTAATATTTCATCATGCATTTCTACTGCAAATGCTTCATTGAGGCTATCTCCTTTGTACTTTTCAGGATAATTCATGAATGTTGGCACATGATGAGTTACAATTACTTTTTTCTCTGCCACATCTTTAGAAATTTCCTCACTAAGGAATGAGCGGCATTGTTCATGCAGCAGATTGTAATGATCAGTTGTTAAACCTTTTTTGTTATACTTAATTGTATGAAAATCTGACAGTCTTTGTCTTATTTCAAATTGGTTTCCAGGACTGATACTTGTCCAGAGGGTTGAGAAAATGAGTTTTACATTTTCCAGGTTAACAGAAACGTTATTCACAAGAAAAAGGTTATCCTTCAATTTCTCATTTAATGTACCCGACCTGGATGAAATGTCCGAATAATAATACTCATGGTTACCGGGGATCCAATAGGTAGTTTTAATAGAATCTGAGATATAATTGAAAAAATCAGCATGTTTGTCCATTATCGCGAATGGAACAATGTCGCCCGCCAACAATAGAACATCGCCTCCGGGCAGCAAAGGATTACTCTTTAAGAATTCTTTATTTTCAGTGAATTCAAGGTGCAAGTCAGAAGCGTATTGCAGTTTCATTTTGATTTCACTTTTCAGTAAGTAACGCTAATTAAAAAATCACCTTCGCTTAATTCAAATTTACCCCTGTTTAATCCTTCCGGAATAATGGTTTTAAATGGCTTGTTCTCTTTAATTATCTCAACTTTTTGATCCTGGCCGGGTTGCAGATCAACCAGTGCTGTACTTCCTTCAGGTATCTTAATCCGGTATTGAACACCATCCGATCCGTCTTTTTTCCAGTTTGAAATAATCTCTCCAAAGGGTGAATGATAAGAACAATTAACATAATCAAATCCGGAAGGGATTGCCGGGGCAAGGATGAACTTTTTAAACCCGGGTTCATCGGCGACCGGGCGGATCCCGCCAAGCCAGCGGTAAAACCATTCCGTTATCGAACCAAACATAGGGTGACAGTTCGAATAGGTATTATCGCTTTCTTTCCAGGTTTCCCAGACCGTTGTTGCCCCTCGGTCTATCATATGTCCCCATCCCGGATATTCTGTACTGTTCACGATGGTAAATACTTCTTCAGGTGATGCATATTCTGAAAGTGTTTCCAGCACATACTTTGTCCCGAAAATCCCGGTTGAAAAATGACCCGATGGACCATTCTTAATTGCAGCTCTTAATGAATCTGTTGCAGCCTCAATTTCGTCTTCAGGAATAATATCATGGTAAAGCAGGGTTGAAAATAACGTTTGACGGTTTATTTTTCCCTTAACAGGCTTGTCCCAGAATTCAGCTTTAACAAGCGATTTAAGTTTCTGTGCCAGCTGTGAATATTTCCTTTCATTTTCCTTATCACCCATAACTGAGGCAAAAGTCTGCATTATCCGTGCACATTGAAGGTAATGGCAGGTACCTGTCAGCTCCACGGGAACGGGTTCCAGTGACTCATGGTCGCTTAATCCTTCATGCACAATTCCTTCAGGATGAATTCCTGCCACCTTATCCATCCATTCTTTATTCAGTTCGTAGAACTCTTTAACAATTCCGGTATCGTTATAATATAAATACAGGTAATACTGGGTGATAAGGAAAGCTGATTCCCAGCTGATCCCACAATACCTGATCCCTACATACGGGGCTGTGTCAACAAACGAGGAATCATTCATGGCATCCACCCAGTCATATATAGTTTTATGGTAGAACGATCGCATATCGAAGTTGTAAATAAACGATTCGGCTGTTGCATTCAGGTCCCCGCCGTAACCAAATTTTTCTCTTGCCGGGCAGTCTGATTGTACACTCACAAGATTCTCCCTGAATGTTCTTTCCGTAATTTCCTGTATTGAATTCAGTAAATCAGATGAACACGAAAAGTGGTTTGGTCTTTGAATGTCTGAATGAATAAACAAACCTGTAATGTCGGTTAACTGAGGCTTATATCTAAAACCTGAAATTTCCATATACCTGTATGTGTGATATGTAAAATCAGGAGTAAACCAGGCTTCTTTTTCTTCTCCGATTATATAACTATCGGTTTGCCAGGCAATATCAGGCGCACCGGGACCACCCATTCCTTTTTTCTTGATCTGACCGGCAACCGCGGTCATCGGATTAAGACTCCCATCGTCATAGATCCTCTCGCCAAACCGGAAAGTAATCGTATCGCCTTTGTTACCTGATAATTTGATCTTATAGGTTCCGGTAAAGTTTATACCCATATCAACAATGTATTTCCCGTTTTCCGGAGAATATATTTCTACCGGATAAATCTCTTCTGTTATCCGGACAGAAGGGGAAAAAGATTTCTTCAGTTCACCGCCGGGGGATTTCCCCTGTAATGCCATCTGCCAGGAGCTATCATCAAATTTCGCTTTGTCCCATCCGGATATTATTTTCCCGGCATCGTAAGTTACTCCGAGATAAATACAATTTTTTAAGACCGGCCCATAAGCATATTTCCAGCTACGGTTGGTTACAATTTCTTCTGTTTTCCCGTTCCTGTAACTGATGCGGAGTTTTGCAATAAAAACAGGTTTACCTACAGGCAGATCATTCCTCAAATTACGATGTCCCCATTTACGAAGAGGAAGCGGGTTATAGAAACCATTCCCTAATGAAACACCCAGACAGTTGTTGCCATCTGTTAAAAGCGATGTAACATCATATTCCGAATAATAAATCCTTTTGCTGAAGTCGGTCCATGCAGGATCAAGAACATTGTCCTCAATGGTTTGTCCATTTACGAAAATCTTGTAATAACCCGCGGCAGTGATATACAATAAGGCACTCCGGATGTTTTTGCCTGATTTAAATTCCTTCCGGAACAATGGGGCAGGCTGATCCGAATAAAACAATGAATCGCTTTCAGGTAATGGACGTTCATCGGTTATCCATTCTGCTGCTGTTTTTTCAGTAAAAACATTACTTTCCGTTTTGTGGTCAGTCCTTTTGCAGGCAACCAGGAAAATCACCAGAATTATAAGACTTAGCTTTGTCAAGGTACGAGGGTTTTATTAGTAACAAAATATTTTCCATTAATCAACTATAGTGTACCAGACGAACTATTAAAATGTTATCACCTTGTCACTATCGGCAACCCAGTTTGTAAGTTCTGCCATAGTGCTTATCTCTGTTCCCTCAATTAAAGGTGCACTTTTCAGTCCTCTGGCTTCAGCACAGCCACCGCATATTTTAACTCTTCCACCTTTTGCAAGTACGGCTTTTAACATTATTTCGATATTATAATATCCATTTGGTGTATTTTGATTTGAATTTTCGTTTTATCAGGTAATCGACAGACAGTTTACCTGCCCCATAAATTAGGATAAAAATAATAAGCATTGTCATTGCAAAGTCGGTTCTTGAATCATGAGCCATCTGCCAGAATCCTTTTTCCAGCAGAATCGGTATCTTGGTTGTTGTGATTGCAGTTATCATTATAATAAGCAGAGGTATCACCGATACTCTGACAATAAAACCGATTAATACCAGGATACCACAGGCAATCTCAAAATATGCGACAAATTTTGCCAGAAACTCCGGATTTGCAAATCCTATTTTTTCAAAACGTCCTGCACCGACAAGTTCAGGGAAAAGGAATTTCTGGATCCCCTCAGAAAGGAATACCAAACCAACAATTAATCTCGGCAGGATTGACCTGTAATCATCAACTGTATTTAAAACAATAGTTTGAATTTTCTTCATGGTTTTAAATTTAAATAATTCCTGCGCCTAAGGCTATCGCGATCAAAAATAACATTATTGCCACTAATACCTGAACGAACCGTAAAGTTATCTTTTTTAACAATTTATTTCCCAAAAATGCTCCGATCATGGCTGCCAGTGTCGCAGAGATTATTAGTATCAGGTGTTCATGCAGGTTGGCTTCCTTAAATCGTGATGCATAAACCGAAAGTCTTGTAAAATCGACCAGTGATGCAATAACAACACCCGTGGCAATATATGCTTCTTTAGATAATCCGCTTTTAATGAGAAATGCACTTCTGACAGCACCCTGAATTCCAGTCAGACCACCAAAAAATCCACTGAGAACTCCACCCAGTGCAAGTTTACTCCTGCTGAATTGAATTTTTTGTAACGATGGCAGAATTTCAAGCAAAGAAAAGATAATCAATAGTATGGCTATTATTAGTTTAACAGGAGTAATTTCAAAATTCTTGTCCCATAATTGATATTCAAGAAGAGAAGGCATCTTTGTTATTCTGAGCAATAGCCATGCACCGGCAAATGAAGCCAGAATTGCCGGGATGCCAAACTTTAACAGAACCTCTTTATCTGCCCTTTTACCAACAAGTGACATTTTAAACAGGTTATTGAAAAAATGAACCACTCCCGTTAAAGCAATCGCAATTTCTATTGGGAAAAATACTGCAAAGACAGGCATTAAGATTGTTCCAAGGCCAAATCCGGAAAAAAAAGTTAAGATAGCTGTAAAAAATGCCACCAGGCAAATAATAATGAGTTCCATTCTACTATGTTTAATTTAGAACATAATTACCTGAAATAATGTTCATACATTCATTCCTTACTTTCCCGGATGCCATTTTCAGCTTTTTTTCTGAGGAAAGTAAGATGATTAATTACAAACTTAATGTCGCTCCATGAAACCTTGTCGCCCAGGGCAGCTTTAACCGGTCCCATTTTAAAATCATCAGTTTCTTCGAACTGACTGGTTATCAGGTCAGCCATCTCCTGAGATACAAAT
>DNOQ01000292.1 GCA_003501665.1 Bacteroidales bacterium
CAGTAATCGTTCCGATGGAGGTTCCTTTTACAACAACATTTGCATCGGCAACCGGTTGTCTACCAGTGTCAATCACCTTTCCGGTTACAGTTCTCTGTGCAAAGATCCCGGAGGTACCTGTTATAAAAAACACAAGTAGCAGGAAAACTTTAAGATTTCTTTTCATAGATGAGGTTTTGTTTAGGTTATTAAATAGTTGATATTAAATTTTTAATGACTTACCATAAATTTGATTTCTTACGCTTCTTTTTTATTAGTAAAATATATACCTGACATCAAATTAAATTCACGAATGTGTGAAGTGCAAAAAAAAATTTACACTTCACACAAACTAATCACCCTAATTAACCCAAACACCCTAACCAAACTGACTATGCAAATTTTATGTACCCATTTATAATGAATAAAAGCTAATTATGTATTTAAATGTTGTAATCCTGTAATTACATGATGTAACTTTAACCAAAGTTAATTAAATAAGAGGTTAAAATAATGGACAAAATATTTATATTTATGTACTTTTATATTATTATATTAATATAATCAGCTTTTGTAATGTTCAAAAAAGAAGGATTTAAAGGCCAGAGAGCCATTGTATTACCAAAATTAATACAAGATGAATTACAAACCTGGTCACTGACCAAATTATTATTTATCACTGATATCGGATTCTATCCGAATGCGCAGTATCATTACCGTGAACGGTCATCAGGCTCTGAGCAAAATATACTTATTTATTGCATCGACGGAGTAGGTTGGGTCGAAGTAAAAAATAAACGTAAAAAAGTTCAGAAAGACCAGTTTTTCATAATCCCTGCCCACATACCTCATAAATACGGTGCTGACAATTCAGTACCATGGACAATTCACTGGCTACATTTTACCGGGACTAGCGCTGAAAATTTATTGCAGAAGGATTTCTCGGTAATCAATATTGAGCCTGATGGAAATACAGAAAATGACCGGAGAGTAAAGCTCTTTGAAGAAATTTATAGCAACCTGTCAATGGGGTTCAGCAAAGAGAACCTTGAATATTCTTCGCTATCCCTCTGGTACCTGTTGGGTACATTCAATTATATGCAACAGTTCAAAAGACTAACACCAATTACACAAACTGATTTTATCGAAAAAAGTATACTATATATGCATCAGCATATTGACAAAAAGATTACTCTTTCCGATCTTGCTGACCATTGTGGACTCTCAGTATCTCACTATTCCCTGTTATTTAAAAAAAGAACTTCCAGAACACCCATTCAATATTTTAACAAACTTAAGATCCAGAAAGCATGTCAGATGTTAGACCTAACTGATATGCATATAAAAGAAATTTCCATTCGGCTGGACTTCGAAGACCAATTTTACTTTTCACGTGTTTTCAGAAAAGAAATGGGTCTGCCTCCAATTGAGTACCGTGTAAAGAAGAAAGGTTAAGTTACCATTTTCTGGTGTATTATAACACCCATATGATTTAAATCAGGAGATAATACCGATTGAGGATATTTCACGGCATTGGATAAATCACCCAACCCCAAATAGCCAAAGCCAATAAGAAAATTACATTTGATAAGATTGGGGGATCCAGGCATAAAATGATTTATTTGTACATTTAATACTCTATTGAAGCAAACTCGTTAATAAAAGATTATTTAATGACTGTACATGTCATCCCATATAATGTTCAGGATGCATTTCTGTTCGACGGCACTGGTGATGGATGCCTTATATGGCAGCCTGACAGATGTTATATCGTGCTTGGCCAGTCAAACTCTGCAGAGGGCTCTATTTTCAAATATAATGTGATCAAAGACGGCATACCGGTCACCAAAAGACCTACAGGCGGAGAGGCAGTAGTACTCACTCCTTCAATGGTTGTTATCACTGTGGCAAAGGTGTTTTCCAAAATGATACTATTTAAGGCGTTCTTTGGTGAGGTCAATGAAATTATCATAGAAAGCCTGAAGGAAGCTGGCATTACCGGTCTGGGTTCAAAAGGCATTTCAGATATAACCATCGGTAACAGGAAGATACTCGGATCATCGATGAAGTGCCACAGTAACAGGCTTGTCTATCATGCGGTACTCAATGTCAGTGAAGATCCTTCCCTGTTTGAAAAATATTTGCGTCATCCGCGCCGGGAGCCTGATTACCGCGATAAAAGAAGCCACAATGAGTTTGTGACCTCCTTAAAGATGGAAGGTTATAATATTACGGCTGAGGAACTTATGAGCGCGATCAGCAAGAAAATAAATAAATATATGATGGGATAATCAATCACTCAATCCAAAATGATTAATTAAGTATTTCTCCGCCTCCACACACCATATGCCTTTATTCGCATTTACTATCGTGGCAAGTTTTGCAAACAGAGGATATGCTTTTCCCAGCTTTACAAAATCAGCCAGAGGCGTCAGTGGCATGTCTATATGCGTGTATATCAATTTTTTTCCACCAGGAATATGAGGCAGACTGAGTGTGGTCTCAGCCACCGCATTAAGACCCCCGATATGTGTTACAAGTCCTGCCGGATCAAGACCTTTGCTCATTATATCAAGGGCTTCCACCATATCATCATTAGTTCCGCCTGATGTTGCCACAACGTGGGTATATTCATAGTGCACATTGTAAAAATTAATCCTGGCAACCAGGTTCGGATCTGAAGGCCCTGCAAAGAAGTTCAGGCATCCGTCGAAAGCAAGGAGAGCATCACCCTGTTCTATCACGGGCGCGATTGGAGCCAGGACAAACACATCATTGTAACCCGATCCTCCTGTCAGTCCCCTTAAAGTTTTCGCCGGATCTGCTGTTCCAGCTGTATTAACATATACCAGTTCGATCCCTTTCGATCTGGCTTGCTCTGAAGGGAATATCTCAGCCGCCCTGTCAAGACGTGCCTGATCAATGTCGGTGACAACACACAGAGATGGTCTGCGATCTTCGCGGCTGATGACATAGTTGATCATTGTCAGACCCATCGGGCCTGCTCCTGCCAGAATGGCCATTTTCCCGCCCTGAACAATACCCATATCGTGAACATATGACCCAGGTGTTGTATGGTAGCTAGCGTTCATGGCTCCGATCACGCAGCTAAGCGGTTCAGCTAATGATGCAGGGTAATAGCCTGGCCCTTCATAAACAAGCAGGCAATCCTGCACCAGGACATCCTTCGGTATGATTACATATGTTGCGTCACCCCCTATGTATTTATAAGAATATCCGGGAGCGCTCATAACGCCTACAGGGCCGTCTTTGTAATATATTGCCGGCTGGATCGAGTACTTCTGCCCGGGTTTGAATTTGTGCCGCCAGTTAGCTCCCACCTCAACAATCTCGCCGGCAAACTCATGTCCTATGATAACCGGGTTTTCGGCCACATCTGATGGTATTCTTTTATGATCTGTTCCCTGGCTGGCAGCTTTATAGCTCGACAGGCAAATGCTGTCAGTTACCACCTTAGCAAGAATCTCATCACTTGTTATTGGCGGCAATTCAAACTCTTCAAGCCGAAGATCTTTTTTACCATATAATCTAACTGCTCTGGTTTTCATTTCTTAACTAATGACTAATTTATCATTGTCTGACCTCCGGTAACAGGTATTGCCTGCCCTGTCTCATTCTCCTGGTCAATGGCATAAAAGATTGCCTTGGCCACGTCGGCAGGTGAGCATCCTTTTCCCAGGGGTACCCGTGCCAGGTAGTAAGCCTTAACATCTTCAACTGTTTTGGCGCCAGGCACTTTCCCGGTATTAAGATATTGAACAAATAATCCTTTTACCGGATCACTCCACAACGGTCCTTCGTAGTAATTACCCGGACAGATTGAGTTCACCTTGATACGGTAAGGCGCCAGCTCAAGTGCAAATGACTGGGTAAGTCCTATCCCTCCGAATTTCCCGCCTGCGTATGCGAAGTTCTTTTTGCTTCCTGCCAGCCCTGATTTTGAGTTGATCTGAATAATATCAGCATACAGTTTTTCATTGAACTCATTCTGGAGCTTCATCACCGGAACGGCCGCCTTAGTACAATAAAAATATGCGTTATAATTGACTTTCGTTACCTGATCGAAGCTTTCTGGTGTCATTTCTTCAAGACTGCCGGCACGCAGTATCCCCGCATTACTTATAAAAACATCAAGTCCGCCAAACTCACATACCGTCTGGTAAATGAGTTTCTTCAGCGATGTTATATCTGAGACATCGGTCTTTATAAAAACTGCACCGCTGCCGTTGCTGACCTGTGCAACAGAGGCTGTTGTTTCTACCCCGGCTTTATCATTCATATCTGCCACCACGATGTTGGCACCGTTTTCCTTCATGATGCGGGCTATGCCTTCTCCAAAACCCATAGCTGCTCCGGTTACAATAACGATCTTATTTTTAACCCTGCCGCTTGCCTCTTTCATCAGCACCTTCCTCCAGTAGTTTTCCACTTCCCAGGTATCAATGGTCTTGATGCTCCTCTGGTCCATAAAATGCTGACCACCAAAAGACCCGGCCAGCCATGAGATTTTAAGCTGACTTTCAAGAACATCATGTATGATCTCTGCCTGTGCTGCATTGTCGCCGATAGCCACGGCTCCCATTCCTTTGATCACAACCACTCTGGGCTGATGACCATTTCCGGCAACAAACTTTTTATATTCCTTAATAAACTGGCCAATTGTTTCCCTGGCAGAACCCACCCTATCAAGATAAATATACTTCGATTTGCAATAGACTATGATGTCAGGAGTAAAAGGCTTGCTGATCTTCCTGAAGTTTTCAGCGCTGGAAGAGAAGTAACTTATTAAGGCGCTGTTTTTCACTTTAAGCGTTTTCAGCTCGTCGGAGGAAACAATGGAACGGATTGCAGGAACTACTTCTGTAATGTTATAGTCAATCGCCCTTGCCCCCTCCGGAACCGGAGATTTGAGGGCTTTTTTGATATTCATGATGATCGTGTTGTAAGTGCTGATAATTTCCTTTGTGGTATCTGCACTGACGAAAATTCCATGGTTCTGGAGAACGATCACTTTCGGGTCATATCCTTTTGATTTTCGCATGGCCGTCAGCCTTGTCTCTATCTCCCTGAAGAGGACATAACCGGGATCTGTATAAGGGATATATAATGCATCTGCCCCAAACATAGGTTCAACAAACTTTTTCACATCGTTGCCGCATAACACACCGTTGACAGCGTTCGGGTGGAGATGCACAACAAATTTGTAGCTAATGAGGTTGTGAAGTGATGTCTCGACGCTGGGGCGCTTATCCTTTGTTAATAAAGCTTCATCGATATCGCTCTTGACCTGACACTCACGTTCAACGGGATTTTTACTGTATACTTTACCGGATATCGCTGCCAGCTTTTGGCGATCAAGCACTGCAAATCCCTCCTCAGAAATTGTTGCCAGGGCATATCCGCTTGCCTTCACCCAGAGTTTTTCCTTACTCTTCATGGAGGTATTGCCCCCTCCGGCAACCACATTTTGTTTATTTTCTCCGTAGAACCTTGAAATACTGATCAATTCCTGTAAGTCTTTCATTACCATCAGTTTTTTGTTACACTGTTTATCAGGGCATGTCCCAGCCTGATGTACTCATCACGGTCATCCCTGCATGGCATACCTTTCATATTTATATATCCCTGCTCATCCGTTGCAACCAGGTACTGGTGCGCAGCCACAATGCATGCTCCCTTATAACCAATTTCTCTGAGACGCGATGAAAGTTCAGCACCCTTCGAGGCAAGCACGGTTATCGGCTCCATCTGCGGAGTATTATGCTCTGTCCCGAAAGTGACTATCAGCCCTTTTTCCCAGCAATAACCGGCATACTTTTCAAGAACGTCGATTGTATTACGTGTAGGTATGAATTCAACTGAACAGATGCCGCGGCTCTTAAGTGCCTCAACTGCTTTTGCCAGGTCTTCTTCAAAATCAGTGAATTTCCCATGGGCATCATCAGCAAGGAAAGGATAAGTAGGGATACCACCGGCATCGATGATTATTTGGCACACATCATCAAGTTCAAGAAATGATTCAGCACTTTCCGGCACAAAGGCCGGACCGCCGGCTTTGAGAAGATCACCCCTGATCTCGTTCTCCACACCTGCTGGATTGATAAGATTGGTCTTCAGGGATTTCCCTCTGAATATCTTCTCATAGAATGCTGCCTGATCCGCTTCGTCCTTGAAAAATTCTGCAATCTTCAGCCTTAAGGCTTTGGCGAGGTGACGCTCCCTGATATTTCCCAGAGTCAGCGTATCCAGCACGTCTTTGAAGCCGATCTGAAAAGGAGCATCAGAGCTACTAAGAAACTCGTTCAGCTTAGCACATATTTTCTCTGCATGCCTGTTTGATTCTGTCTTAATCGTATTAAACTTATCAAGTGAGTTGCCCTTAATGATCTGAGGAAATGCAAGGCCTTTGCCGCTCAGATAGGTACGACCGGGATTGGTGGGATCATTGACGCGAATCCCCCTGGCCTGATCCTCCTTATTAAGGGCAATGAATTCAATATTGAAAAGAGGGAAAAGATGTCTTCTAAGGCACTCCTCAGCCCATACAGTATACCCATCAGTGGTATTGAAATCATTTATTCCGACAACACTCACCTTTTCTGCAACTGCCATATCAAGTGCCTGCTTTACACTATCAAAAGCACTGAAAGAATAAGGGGTGTGCATGTGAGCATTCACCAAGAGGAAATCATTCTCCAGCGGAAAGGAAGCCTGACTAATAAGCCGGTCTCTGCCGGGCATATTTTTATAAATATTCATGGCCTATACTCCTGCTTTAGCCCGGCGGATCTGCTCAAGATCCGTGAAGTTAGTGCCTGGTACATAATCCTTCAGAGGAACAATTTTCTCATGGATGGCATCGAGGAACCAGCCCGGCTGAGGGAAGAATGCATCTTCAAGTTCATGGGCAGGGACTATCCAGTTTCGTGAGCCCACAACAACGGGAGGTGCATCGAGGTAATCGAATGCCAGTTCAGCAATATTACTGGCAAAATCATTGAGGAATGAGCCCCGACTGTTGGCGTCGCCGGAGATGATAATGCGACCTGTTTTTTTCACTGATGCTATTACAGGTTCATAATTAAACGGAACCAGGGAGCGGGCATCAATCACCTCAGCACTCATGTCATATTTTTCTTCAAGTATTCTGGCCGCCTCCAGTGCCCTGTAGAGTGTAGCCCCGACAGTCAGGATTGTAATATCCTTCCCTTCTCTCTTAATGTCGGGTTCGCCGAACGAGACTTCATAATATCCTTCCGGCACTCCTCCTTTATGGAATTGTTCACCAATATCATAAATACGCTGGCTTTCAAAATAAACTACCGGGTCTGATCCCTGGAGGGCAGCGTTCATAAGTCCTTTGGCATCATACGGCGTTGCCGGGAAGCAAACCTTTATGCCGGGGATATGCGCTACCAGGGAGGTCCAGTCCTGTGAGTGCTGGGCACCGTATTTGGAGCCCACAGAAACTCTCAGTACAACAGGCATTTTCAGAACATTTCCGCTCATGGCCTGCCATTTCGGAAGCTGGTTGAACACCTCATCTCCGCACCGGCCCAGAAAGTCGCAATACATGATCTCCGGTATCACGCGGCCGCCGCACATGGCGTAACCTATAGCTGTACCGACGATTGAGCCCTCTGAAATGGGCGAGTTGAACAGGCGGTTATAAGGCAGCGCCTCAGTCAGTCCGCGATAGACGGCAAAGGCACCACCCCAGTCGCGGTTCTCCTCACCATAGGCAACAAGAGATGAATCTTTATAAAAGCGGTCAATAATTGCCTCGAAAATACCGTCGCGAAGCTGGTACTGTTTCATTTTAGAGAATGGCTTGCCCTCTTTATCGAATGCAAAACGCTCTTTTGTGGATATCTGCTTCACGCGTGGATTTTCCTCCATCTTATGACATACCTCAGGAACAGTATCTCCGAAAGAATTAACTGACTGGTTTGACAGCATCATGCTGCCGATCAGCTCCGGGTGTTTGACCAGATCCATCCTTGGCGAGATATTATCATCAATAACCATTTTGAGCATCTCAAGTATCAGGTCCTTCACATCTGACTGAACAGCAGTCAGTTCAATCTGGGAACAGACACCTGCGTCAATAAGCTGTCTGGCATAACTAATAGTGCAGTCATGTTCCTGCCATGCTTCAACCTCTTCCTTTGAACGGTACGATGAGGCATCGGAAGGGGAATGGCCGGAGTACCGGTATGTGAGAACATCAAGAAGCACAGGACCCTGTTTGTCATCAATGATCTTACGTTTTCGTCTGTAAGCATCTATCACAGCAAGCGGGTTATAACCGTCAACGCGCTCAGCATGCATCTGATCAGGGTTTACTCCTGCACCAATTCGTGCTGCAACGCCGTAACCCATTGTTTCGCCGCATGTCTGCCCTCCCATTCCGTACTGGTTGTTCATAATGTTGAAGATCATGGGCAGCCCGCCTTTCATATCACCTTCCCAGAGCTCAGTGAACTGGTCCATCGAGGCAAATGAAATACCTTCCCATACGGGTCCGCAGCCCATTGATGCGTCACCAATATTAGCCACTACTAATCCCGATTTGCGGTTCACCTTCTTATAAAGAGCAGCTCCCACAGCTATGTCGCCACTTCCACCTACTATTGCATTATTCGGGTATACTCCAAATGGTGTAAAGAATGCGTGCATGCTGCCGCCAAGTCCTTTATTGAAACCGGTTTCCCTTGCAAAGATCTCAGCCAAAGTACCGTAGACAAGGAATCTCCGGCCAAGTTTCTTAACCGGACCGTTGAAACTCTGTTTCACAATCTTAAGTATTGTTCCTCCAAAGAAGTTTTCCATTATACGGGTCAGTTCTTCATCACTCAGATTGGCTATTGCGCTTAATCCCTTTGCAAGTATCTCACCGTGGCTGCGGTGCGAGCCGAATATGAAATCTTCAACTCCAAGAGTATAGGCCATTCCCACGGCTGCGGCTTCCTGCCCTATTGACAGATGCGCAGGTCCGGGATGGCTGTATTTTACCCCTTCATACTCATTTGCGATCTTGATCTGGTTGAGCATGGTCTCAAACTCACGGATCACCATCATATCGTGGTAAATTCGCAATAGCTCCTCATCGGTGAAATTACCCCGCTCGTCAGAGACTGTCTTCTGGTATTGATTGACCGGGACAGGGGTGAACTTAATCTCGTCTGGTTTTCTTAATTCTTCAGGATTAATGAATTGATTCTTAGGCATAGTATTTTTTGTTAATGGAAAATATCCGGTGTTTAATAGTTATTTGTCACCAAAAGAAAATATTGTCTCTTTAAAGATCTCCGAAACAGTCGGGTGAGGGAATATAACTTCTTCAAGTTCTTTCAAAGTCATCTCTGCCTCGATCGCCATGCAGGCACCATAGATAAGCTCGCTGGACGGAT
>DNOQ01000586.1:0-225 GCA_003501665.1 Bacteroidales bacterium
CAACAATAAAATATATAAGAGCGATCATAAGACATATTTTGATTTCTGTGATCAGTTGTAATCTATTTTATAGAACCACTCCGTGGAACCAACATGAATGTAAAATTATTTTCATGCTTTTTTGTGATCTTAGAATCATGTGGATGTCAGGAATAAATTCTATTTTTATACTCCTCTAAACATTTTTAAACCATGAACAAAATCATTATGATAACAGGCGCCACA
>DNOQ01000586.1:267-5826 GCA_003501665.1 Bacteroidales bacterium
GTCGAAAAGGAACTCTCCGCTTACAAGACGGAAATTCTTTCACTTAACTTCGACGTGAGAAAAAGATACGAAGTTGAAGATATCATTTCAGGACTTCCCGATAAATGGAGAAATATCGATATCCTTGTCAATAATGCAGGCCTGGCTGTAGGACTTTCACATGTTGACGATGCAAATGTAGACGACTGGGAAAGAATGGTGGATACCAACATAAAAGGGCTTCTCTACGTAACACGGGCTGTATCTCCACTGATGATCGCCAGAGGTTCCGGACATATTTTCAATATATCCTCAATAGCAGGAACGGATATCTACGAAAACGGTAATGTCTACTGTGCAACCAAAAGTGCTGTTAATTCGCTTTCGAAAGCAATGAGGATCGACCTTCTCAAACATAATATCAAAGTAACCAATATAGCCCCCGGACTGGCCGAAACCGAATTCGCCCTTGTAAGATTCAAGGGCGACAAGGAAAGGGCACAGTCGTTTTATAAAGGTGTCGATGCATTGACTGCCGGTGATATCGCAGATGTAATTTACTATTGTGCAACTTTACCGCCACATGTTTGCATTAACGATCTTTCGATAACTCCGACGCAACAGGCGGCGGTCGGTGTTGTGAACAGGAGACAGGAGTGAGGAGTGAGGAGTGAGTGGTGAGTTGACGAAGTGATTGAGAGACGAAGAGACTGAGTGACGAAGAGACTGAGTGACGAAGAGACTGAGTGACGAAGAGACTGAGAGATGAAGAGACATTAAAGTTCCGAACATTGTAGCTCTGAGCTCTGCCTTGCCAGCCGAAGCACAGGCGAAGGCTGTATTTCTGCCATGCCAGCCGAAGCATAGGCGAAGGCCGGAGCCCTGCGTTGATGTTTTTTTTAATAATTACAATCTGAATTATTATGTATAGTTACAATTACCTGTTTGAATTTACGAAGAATGTTTTTCTGAAGATGGGATGCAGTGAAGAGCATTCGGAAATCATTGCAGATGTTTTTCTTGCTGCGGAACTGAGGGGACATGCTTCACATGGAATGATCAGGATAAAAGATTATTACGAGTTATGGAAAGCCGGAAGGATAAATGTAAATCCAGATATTAAAATTGTCCACGAATCACCCAGTACGGCGGTGGTGGATGGTGACAATGGTGTTGGGATGGTACCGGCAAGGAGATCAATGGAAATTGCTATTGAAAAAGCCGGAACTGCCGGGACAGGTTGGGTGGCAACACGAAATTCAAACCATTTCGGCATAGCAGGATACTACTCAATGATGGCGTTGAAACATGATATGATAGGCATCTGTCTGACCAATGCCAATCCTCTGGTTGCCCCGACATTCTCAATAAGCCGGATGATGGGAACAAATCCCATCGCAGTGGCAATCCCGGCGCTGAAACAACCACCTTTTGTTGCTGATTTTGCTACCACACCCATCGCCAGAGGGAAACTTGCCGTGGCCGAAAAGAAAGGAGAAAAAGTGGCATTTGGATTTGTACAGGATAAAACTGGCAAACCTTCTGATGATCCGTCAATCCTGAGATCGGGCGGTTCAATGCTGACTCTCGGCGGCGACAGACTGCACGGAAGCCATAAAGGATATTGCCTCTCAGCTGTTGTAGATATATTTTCCGCTGTCTTCAGCGGAGCCAATTTTGGGCCTTTCGTACCACCAAGTGTGGCTTATCTGCCTGTACTGGAGAAAAAAGTCGGTGAAGGTACCGGCCACTTTTTCGGTGCAATGAGAATAGATGCATTCCAGCCTGCCGGTGAGTTCAAATCAAAAATGGACGAATGGATCGGAACATTCCGTTCCTCCAAACCTGCAGAAGGAGAAGAACGTGTACTGATACCGGGAGATCCGGAAAGAGAAGCTGAAGAAAGAATAATGATGGAAGGTATCAAACTTGTACCGGCAATAAGGGACGACCTGGTGGCTATCGCCGGGGAATTGAATGTGGATTTCGAATAATATGTTGCAGGGTCATGCCATGGCATGACCCTACAACATCATATTAATTTTCCTGCCGTCAACCGTTAAATAACCCTTCATCAGATTGGCTGTTGTGCAGGAATGAACCGGTAATATTTTAATGATATCGCCCGGACTGTAATCATTAATGGCTTCATCAGGGAGATATACAATACCATGTTCCTGTGATAATTTCTTAAGATATGATCCCTCTATTATTTCCCCCCAGCCGTTGCCTGAATTCCTGACCACTTTACCATAAATGGTTATACCATTCGTATCAACGATACTGTCTTTCGCAAAATGAACACTTCCTCCGTAAATGACTATTTCATTCCTCTCCTTATGGGTGGCAACAACCGGACACGCCATCGCCACAGCAATCTGATCAGGAGTACACGACCCGATAATGCTTTGCGTAACATCATAAAAAACATAATTGCCGGGCCTTATTTCATCGACCATACTGAAATCATCCATTATGCTGCAGGTTGGAGTGTCGCCAACTGAAATGATGAGGTCAGGATATTCCGGGAGGAATTTGTTCTTCAGGCTTATCATTCTGGTTATGCTTTCATTATGAACTGAAGCTGACTCATTCATACTCCTTGCCCTGTAACTGTGGCCCGAATGTGTCAGGAAACCGCGGAATGATGTCAGCGAAGAATTTTCCAGTGATCTCAGGATTTCATTAAAAGTCTTATGATCATCCCAGCTTACTCCGGTCCTGTGCAAACCGGCATCTACCTTTATATATACATCCACTGCTGATTCCAGGTGTTCCTGAAGAAATCTTACAACATCTGCCGATTCAACCAGCAATGACAGTTTTATTTCCTTTGCCAGTTGATTGATTGTATCGATTTCCAGAATATTAACAGGAAAAGCAACGAGGATATCATTCCATCCGTCTTCTGCAAAATATTGGGCCATCCGGAATGAAGAAACTGTGATCTTTTGAGTACCCTCTTCCCTGAACCATCTGCCTGTTTCATGGGACTGATGAGTTTTAAAATGAGGACGGAGAGTTACATTGTTTCTCTTTACCTTTTCCGCCATATTCCTGATGTTCCGGCGGCAGATCTGTTCATTAAGAAGAAGTGCAGGTACGGTAATCATGGATAACTTTGTGTTTAAATTTAAAATCACACATAGGTCTTTGTGATTCTTAGTGCCTTAGTGTCTTAGTGGCATTTTTTAGCCACGAAGGCACTAAGACACTAAAGAGCACTAAGTTGTGAATTATTTTGATCCCCGGTTTTTAGCCGGGTCTTTTCCCATTTTGAAAACAAGTTCTCCGCCATTAACGATTTCATCGTGTGTGATTGATGATCTTTCAAATGGTTTGCCGTTAAGGGTGGACGACTGAATATAAATATTCTGTTCGTTCAGATCATCAGCCCTGATCACAAACTTTTTACCCTTATAAAATGATCTGTCGAGGTTAATTATAACCTTGTCGAATATCGGGGCAGTGATCTGGTAAACCGGTTCGCCGGGACACATCTGATAAAGTCCCATGGCGCTCATGGCATACCATGCCGACATACAGCCGTAATCATCATCCATTTCTTCGAGGTATCCGTCGGGGGTTGATTTATACACCCGTCCAAATATGGGTTCCGGGAAAAATCCGTGAGTCCCGTATTTCTGCACGATAGGCTCAGTAAGGATTTTCCTGACCCATTTTTGTGTAAGCCACGGAGCCCCGGCCATATTGAAAAGAAACGGAGCCTGAAGATCGATCTGGTTGCCGGCTGTATAAAGATCATTATCAAAGAAATATTCAAGCTCTTTAATAAAGTGTTCTCTGCCTCCGAAAACTTCGATCAGTGAAGGAACATCATGTATTACATTCCATCTCCAGTGCCATTTACTGCCCTCATAAGTGTATTTCTCCCGGTTCATTGCCGGATCTTCCGGGAAATCGAGCCATGTACCATCAGCAGCTCTCGCCCTGAAATATTTAATTGAAGGATCCCATGTATTTCTCCAGTATTCAGAACGTTTCATAAGGTATTCATAATCCTCGTGCTTACCCAGATCTTTTGCGACCTGCGCCAGACACCAGTTATCCCAGCAATACTCACCCGTCTGATCGGGTCTGGCAGGAATATATCTGACTGAATCATATTTTGCGGGCATCTGAAGCAGGACTTCTCTCATCATATATGGGTAAACCTCATTCATGTCAATTTTCATCAGACCCTTGATATAAGCATCAGCCACCACCATAAGCATGTGTTCATGTCTGCAGGATGCAAATATCTGGTAACCATCCTTCCCGGCAGCCTTAAAATCGGCTCCGTGAGGAGGATGATCGGATCCGGGAAGCCGTCCCCAGTTGTCTGCCTGTTCATAAAGGTCACGCAATGATGTAACTATATCACTGTAAACTGACGGGATAAAAAGGCTGTATAGAGGATATTTGGTCCTGAATGAATCCCAGAACGCGAAACCATCATAATGGATATATCCTTCGGCTTTATGGTTCTGCTGATCGAGACCCGGATATACACCATCCACATCTGACTGAATTACCGGAAGGAAACAGGTGTGATAGAGAGCGGTATAGAATATCTTCTTATCAACGTAATTATTTCCTTCCACTTTGATTGATGAGAGTATTTTATTCCACGAGGCAAAAGCATCCTTTCTGACTTTCTCAAAATTCCATCCCGGGCATTCGGCATCAAGATTTCTCCCGGCCGATTCAATTGAAGATAATGAAACACCAGCCTTGACAATCAGTGGTTTACCTTTAATATCTCCGAACTCACATATTATTCCGCCATTATCGTGTTTATCAAGAGAAGATCCGTCAGCTATACGGGCTCCGTCCCAGATCCTGATCCCGGTAAGAGGTGAATCAAACTTTATCACAAAATATTTGTTTCCAACTGAACCTTCGAGAGTGTGGTCATCAACTTTTTTGCAGGAGATTCCTGTTGCCCCTCCCCTGTTACCCTCATAAAGAAATAATCTGCTCTCTACGGCTTTATCAAAAGCATATCTGTGAATACCTGTTCTGGTTGTTGCCGAAAACTCAGCAAATATTTTGTCATCCGGCAGATATACAGAATAGTAGCCGGCTACTGCCTTTTCAGTTTTCTTATCAACAGGGATAATGGGATTGATAAAAAAGCTGTCTGCAGGTATCTCTGTAAAGGGTAAAATGGAAACCAGTCCTGCCCTGTCGTGTATGGTTGTTCCACCCGAGCTTCCTCTGTGGAAATGGCTGAATCCCCTTATATGGCTATCGGACCAGTCATAACCTCCATGGGCAAAATCGCCGTCGGCTGTAAGGCTGCCGGGCCATGTATCGGGACACAGTTCAACCAGTCCGAAAGGAACAAGAGCAGCAGGAAGCCATTGTCCGTGATCACCCTGAGTACAGATGAACGGATCGACATAATCAGCAGGACGTTCCCGGTTGCAGGAAATGGATAATAATACCAACATAATCATTAGAACAATCCGGATATATCTGTGGCTGTGGGTAAAGGAGGAATTCATTAACCGCAAAGTTCGCCAAGGGATTACGCAGAGTTCGCAAAGAATTGTATTATAAGGTTTTGACTTTGCG
>DNOQ01000432.1 GCA_003501665.1 Bacteroidales bacterium
AATAACGGAGTCATCTCAGTATATATTCCTTAATAAGTACGGAACCAAACCAATAGACCAGAGTTACGTAAATGTAAAACTGAAAGAAATATTTAAGAAATACGATATTACCATCGAGGGCAACATCTCAAGCCATTTGTTCCGCAAGACATTGGGCAACCGTGTTTTAAAATTAAACAATTATAGTAGTAAATCTATTGTTCTTTTGATGGAGCTATTTTCCCACAGTAGTGTCTCCACGACAAAACACTACCTTGGTCTACGTGAAAGTGAAATCATGGATATCTATGATTCTTTAAGGTTGTAATATCATTATCCCCAATGATTCAATCATTTCGAAAGGTATTTGAGGAGAAGATTTTCGAACTTGGTTATTCTCTGAGTAATCAACAGGGGGGATTCTATATCCTGTTTGAACAAAATTTGAAGTACTTTCTTGATGTTCGTTTGATAATAAGCGAACAGCCAAATCTATCAATCCACGGTAGTAAGAACGGTTTAGACATTCAGGCTATCGGACTTTTTAAATTTAATCAACCTCTGTTTTATCAAGATCCTGATTTTTACATCTTCATGTTTCAAAATAGATATAATCAGCGAATTGAATACCTAATTATTCCTAATGACGAATTAAAGAAGAGACTAAGTTTAAGATCATCTGATTTTGAACGTCAAAAGTTGTTCAGGATAATGTTCTGGCTGATGCCTGATAATTCTATTTACGATACTACACGAATATCACCTGAAGGGGAGTGGTATTTTCTAAGCAAAGGTGTTAATGAACGGATGGCAGATAAAGGTGATATGGATTATACGACCTTTCTGAATAATTGGGGACTGTTGAATAGGTCATAGCACCTTATCATGTTCAAGATTCAAATCAGGATTGATCAGATCTGTTGGTTAGCATTAAAACTCAATCTGCAAATTCCCATTGCTGTTTGACTTTGCTTTTTCCATCATCTGTCGAGACCATAATAAAATACATCCTGTCAATTCCTTGAGATCGTTGCTGTTTGATTTCTTAAAATCCTGTTCTACCCCCCTCCTCAGGAGCCCCCTGGGGGCTGCCCAAGGGACAGGATAGGTTCCCCCTCTTATATTACTGAATATCAGATAGTTACATGTTGAGTATAATACTCAAATAGAAATTTTTTGCATATTTCACTGGAAATCTGAGGTTTATATTTTTTCTCAAAATACGATTCAAAATTTTTTGGTAAAATTCTCAGAAAACTTGGAAACAGTTTAAATGTTTTCTGAAAAAGCTTTTGAATAACTAAAATTTTAATATCTCAAAGAATTTTATAGTTAAATGTAAGCAGTAACTTACAATGTACTAAAAATGGCAAATAAGAATGTCCCAAAAACAGCAATTAAGAATGTCCATTTTTTCAATTTAAACATACAAAAAACAAAGAACAAAATCATCAGTTAAAAATAGTTTTCCGGTTTTCTAACCTGTAACTTTTACCCGATAACCTGATAACCTCACAGCGGTACAGGATTCTATCCAGCAGGGCAGTAGCAATAACTTCATCATCAAGCATTTTAACCCATTCCTCCGGGCTTTTATTGGTTGTGACAATAAAAGACGCTTTTTCATGGAGATGATTAATAAAATTAAACAACTGCACAGCTTGTTTCTTCTCCAGGGCAAACATCATAATATCATCAATGACCAACAGATGAGCCTTGAGAAGTTTATTATATTCGATTAATGCAGATCTGGTAATATCTTTCATGATCAATGTTTCATTGATTTGTTCCATTGTCCGGAAGTAAGCTCTGTAACCTGATTTTAGTGCATCATAGCAAAGTCCGGCGGCAATGAGTGTCTTCCCTGTTCCGGAAGGACCCATCAATACGATGTTAAAAATTTTCTCCAGCCACATGCATTCTCTCAGTTGTTTTAGCTGTTGTTTACTGATGCCATTAATAAAAGAATAATCATACTGATCCAGGTTATAATTAACAGGCAGTTTTGCGGCCTTGATTCTATTCTCAAGATTTCGGCTGCTTCTGTGGTTAATCTCAGTCTCCAGGAAGTTGAGTAAAAAATCAAGGTAACTGCATTTTTCTTCAGCAGCCCTGTCAATCAGTTTTTCCAAATGATCCTGTATTCCCATTAGTCTGAGCTGGCCGGCATAGTCTCTGAGGACTTTCGTTTTTGATTCCATAGGCTTAGTTCATTAATGATTGATAATCTGATATGTCACTTTTATTTGGTATAATCTTATGGGCTGAGCGGTTTATTGTATTTATTATTATAGGAGGGGTAATTACTGTTTCCCGGGTAACCTGGGAGTGTATCTTTTTTGCCACGCTTCCCATGTCTGTCGCCTTGTAAATCTTGTTTTCAATACAAAAATCCATTGCCTGATTCATTACCTCCATATTAAATATTACCATAAGTTTTTTAATGTATTGAAGATGATCCCGTATGTAACGGGGCTTGTCGTGGCGTATCTGAAGGAGATATTTCTTAGCTTGATCAGGATTAGCAAACTCGCCGCATAATTCATTTATCAGCTGATCGATACCCGAAGAAAAGTCTCTTTTGTAATTGTTGCCGCCAATGGTTTTTCCTTTTCCGCAGTAAATCTTATGGGATGCAATTTTGTTATTGTTGGTATTGTAAATTATTAGCCGGTTATCATCGGCTAGTTCAGTCCAGACAGTTGTCCTGGGAGGTTTGTAGGTTCCCGTAGGAACCCGGTAAAAATTACCCTTATAAGAGATTGTATTGTCCTTTCTTACATCATATTCATCCAAAATGCTTGCGGGTATGAAAGAGTTCAATATGGGTTTTAAATAAGTCTTCTCAATGAGCCATTTCTGGCAGGGTATCTTCCTTGTGGCAGAATGTACTTTGGCATTGGCGGTCCTGCTGAGCCATTCCATGACCTGACCGTTGAGCGTATCGATATTGACAAAGACACGGCCGCGCAGAAAATTGTACTTAATATATTTTATCAAGTTTTCAATCTTACCCTTGCTCTGAGGATCTGACTTCCGGCAAAAGTGTAACTTAAATCCCCTGTACTCAGCGTACTTTCGGAAGGCTTCTGTTAAAATCAAATCTCCCTTGTTTTCATCAATAAGTAACAATGTATCCTGATCGTACACGATTTCTCCCGGGATCCCTTCCAGGTAATAAAAAGCTTTATCATGAGCGGCTATAGCTGCAAGAGTCGTAAATGGATGTTCCGAGAACCAGACAAACTTCTGTCGTGACCGCGAGAGCACCATGGAGAAAAAGTATATTTTCTTGCGTTTCCTTTCATCAGTAGACATGTTATATTCTCCAAGATCTGCCTGGGCCTGTTTCCCGAAGGGTAACTCCTCAACCTGTTCATATTCCCTGTTGTTAAATGGTTTTGGTATTCCGTATTTGTTTCGGACATACAGAACGAAGTTGAAGACTGTCTTTTCATTTACATCAATAAAATCATTATGATGTTCTTTTAGCCAGTCGTGAACCTGAGCGGCAGATGCATCCTCGCAATCCTCCAACCTGGTTTTTATAAACTCTTCGTATGGTTCGAGCAACTTTTCACGATCCTTTTGGTTGTGAATAAATTCCAGGTATTCTTCTTCAGTCATAGCAATATATTTTCTAATCGTTCTTTTATCAAGGCCCAGATCCCTGCTTATTTGAGAAGGTTTTAAGCCGTCCCTGTGTCGTTTATGAACTTCATGGTACATAATCAGTTTGTGCATTAATTTTTTACTCATTGGTCCTCCTGGTATTGGTTAATAATTATATCAGTTCCCCAATAACAGGATAATCCCAACTGGTTCAAAACAACATTATCAACACTAAGTTGTTTTGTTTTCCTAAATCTGATTTAAATGAAAAAATGGAAAGCTTATTCCTGAAAGAAATTCTTCTTCTGACAGAAAAGGTACATTCTTATTTGCTGAAATTAGTACATCGCTATTTGCTGAAATTGGCACATTTCTATTTGCGAAAAAAGGTACATTGTTATTTACCGTTTACA
>DNOQ01000478.1:0-5329 GCA_003501665.1 Bacteroidales bacterium
ACAACCTTCAGCGACCTGATCATATAGAGTCTCTCACGCTCGCCGTTGACGGTGCGACGGCCCTTGAGCTCACTGATGGTGCGGTCAGATCCGATCCCCACATACAGGTCGCCATGCGTCGCCGCCTCCTCGAAGAAAGCTACATGTCCCGAGTGGAGCATGTCAAAACACCCGCTTACAAAAACCTTCTTCATCATTCTTCCTTTTTAACCTTAAGGACTTTCGGCTTTACAGACTTTATGGACTTTAGACTTTAAAGACTTTCTTTAGCACTTCCGCTATCCGCTCCCGCCCCTCCTCGTCAATATTGGACCCGCTCGGCAGGCAAAGACCGTTCTCAAACAGCCTCTCTGAGGTACCATTCACATAGGCGGGACACCCTGCAAATACGGGTTGCAAATGCATCGGCTTCCAGAGAGGGCGAGACTCGATATGCGCCGCTTCAAACGCAAGGCGAAGCTTCTCGCGGTCGGTAACTGCCACGGCGGGATCAATCACTATGCATGTCAGCCAGAAGTTCGAATAGAAGTCAGAGGAGGGCTCCGACTGGAATGTCACCCCTGGCACATCCCTCAGCAGCTCGCGGTACCAGGCATTGAACTCGCGATGCTGCCTGACGCGGAGGTTAAGCACCTCGAGCTGGCCGCGACCTACACCTGCCACCACATTACTCATCCGGTAGTTGTATCCTATCTCGCTGTGCTGGTAGTGCGGTGCCGGATCACGCGCCTGTGTTGCGAGGAACCTCGCCCGCTCAATCATGGCGGCATCATCTGATATCAGCGCCCCGCCGCCACTGGTGGTGATTATCTTGTTGCCGTTGAAGGATAAAATACCAAACCGGCTGTTACAGCCAACCCGTCGGCCCATATACTCTGACCCCAGCGCCTCGGCGGCATCCTCAACCACCGGGATTCCGTATTTATCCGCCACCGCCATGATCTCCTTCATCCTCGCCGGCATCCCGTACAAATGCGCCACCACAATCGCATTCGGCATCCTCCCAGGACCTTCAGACCTCAGTCCGCCAGCTGGCGGATCAGACTTCAGACCTCGAATTGCTTTCTCCAGCAATTCCGGATCCATATTCCACGTCTCCGCCTCGCTGTCCACCAGCACCGGCGTCGCCCCCAGGTAAGCTATCGGGTTGACCGTTGCCGAGAAGGTGAATGATGTCCCTATGACATAATCGCCCGGCTTGACCCCAAGCAGTATCAGCGAAAGGTGAATTGCCGCCGTCCCCGACGACAGAGCCGCTACATGCTTAGCTCCCACAGCATTGCAGAGCTCTCGTTCGAAACCGTCAACGTTAGGCCCCAGCGGAGCCACCCAGTTGGAGTCAAACGCCTCCTGAACATACTTCATCTCACCTCCGCCCATGTGCGGACTGCACAGATAAATCTTTTTCACAACTGAAAATTTGTTTTCTTAAAAAATGATAATTTAAAGTAGTACTTTAGATTATCCTGTTATTTTAAAGTACAAGTTCAGATTATCACGAGTCTTAAGCCAAAATAAAGATGGGGGGGCTAAGACACTATTGGCCCATTATTGACTGATAACCCTGGTTCACTTTAGATTTGGGAGGGCACCGGAGCAGATGGGAGTCAGCGGACTGACTCAGCCTACTTTTGTAACTTCAGCCACCCCTGGTACCTCAATAAGGGTATGCACATCAGCCTCCATCCTCCTCTCGACCGCCAGGTTCAGCAACCTGGTTGCAATGAGACATAACGATAAAAGGACAATACCCAGAAGCAGTATCCCGAGTCCGTCAAGAAGGAAGGCCACGGCTATTATAAAGATGTTGAAAAGGGAGATATACAGAGTAGCCCTCTTGTGGCTTAATCCTGCGCTAAGCATCAGGTGATGTATATGCCTTTTATCACCAATAAAGATGCTCTTTCCGTCGCGAAGCCTCAAAGTCATGACTCGTAAAGTATCATACAGCGGAATAATCAGGATAGCAATGGAGACGGCAGGGGCGGACTTCAGATCGAGCACGGCGCCGCCGGCAGCCACCAGCTCATTGAACCGCACTGCCATGACAGCCAGGGCAAACCCTGTCACCAGCGATCCTGAGTCGCCCATGAAGATTTTCTTCGGCCCTTCCGACAGGTTGTATCTCAGGAAGGCAATCAGAGCACCCAGCAGGGCGGCAGCCATGATTGTATAGCCGTAATCACCCGACAGGAAGAAGAAGACCCCGAACACCAGTGAGGCAATGATGCCCACCGAACCTGCCAGCCCGTCAATTCCGTCGATGAGGTTGACCGCATTGATTATAAACACTATCAGGAACACGGTCACTATATAAGACGCAACAGGAGGAATATTCGTTATTCCGAGTAATCCGTGAAAATGTGTAAAATGGATATTTGTAAAGACGGCTACGAGGACAGCTACGGCCAGCTCGGCCCAGAGCTTCTTTCTCGGATTAAGAAAAACGAGGTCATTCTTGATACCCACAAACAGTAGGAAGACCATGGCCGCGGTAAAGTATGACAAACCCGGCATATAACCATTGATCCCTACCAGGAAACCGAATATGAATCCACCGAAGATGCCTATGCCTCCCAGTGTTGGAATATCCCTTTTATGAATCTTATTGAATCCGGGCTTATCCTCGAGATGACGATCCCTAACCACCTTTATCACCTTTGGTATGTAGTACCAGGTAATGAAAAGAGCACTTGCGAATGCCAACAAAATGGCCGGTAAGCCGGTGATTACTATTTCTTGCATTGCGGTGGAAAGTTAATTCTCTCTGTTCCTTCACATAATTCAGTTACCATCAGCAGTCTTCCCCGTCCGCTTATTCCCTTTAAGGCAATATCAGTACCTTAGAGGGCGGGGGGTAAAATTAATCTAAATATTCCGGACGTGCAGGCAAATCCCTAAAAATATTTTTGAGTAATTTCCGACCGGGAAAAATTATCATCCATCCGTCAGGAACACCGGCATGAAACCGGTGCGAGACGCATACACAATTCATCTTAAACCTTTCTTTTCAAACAAATGAAAACTGCAAATCTTAACGTATTCGGACAAAACAGCCTGCACATCCTCCTTCCGTCGCCACCATTTATCAGGATTAAATCCGGAGTAGACGCTCGGGCTGCACCCAATATATACAGGATGCTCCTTTTTGCCGAGCACGTTTCTGAAGATGATGTAAGATCTCCTCATATGTGCCGGAGAGGAGACGAGGATCAGGGTGTCAGTCGCGGACCGGTTAACGAGATGGTCTCTGACGGCAATGGCCTCATCCAGTGTGCTTCTTGCATCGCCCGGAACCATTGTAATCCTGGCTTCCGGAACCCCAAGGGCAACGGCTGCATCGCGTGCCTGTTCTGTAGTCCTTTTGACACTTGCCCCTCTTGCTCCTAGGGTCTGGTACGGGCCCATGCTTTCATAGACAATGATCATGTTGTCAGCTAAGCCTCGATGGTACAGATCAACAGCCTGCAGTACCCTCTCCGGGAAAGTGCCCATAAGCAGTACAATGGCATCGGCATGAGATGGCACATCCTCCCTGACCAGCCATACCCCGACATTTCTGCATCCACCTATATAAAGGAGGGTCAGCACAATCAACAACCCGAAGAATATCGCCCTCGATCTTTTAATCATTTTATTAAAATAAAAAGTCCGGACGTGCAGGTAAATCCCTGAATATTTTTTGAACAAGCTCCGACTTTGGAAAAAGTATCACCCAGGCAGTCAGAAACACCAGCATAAAGTCAGTCTTGAAGGTGAGATGCTTCTGATACCACAGTTCAAGCTCGCCCTTATATGGTAAAATATAGTTTGCAAAGAATTCTTCATGGTCGAGCTTAGTCTCTGAGACGAGCTTTTCTTCATCTCTGAAGATAATAGACCCTATACCTGTCAGACCAGGTCTGACATTGTAGATCTTGTCCTTGATATGATCAGGGTATGGATCAAAAACTTTGCTCACTAAAGGGCGCGGACCTACAATACTCATGTCTCCAATAAGAATATTAAATAACTGCGGCAACTCATTTATCTTGGTCTTTCTCAGAAACCCACCCATTGGCATCAGTCGCGGATCCTTCCTTGTTGTATGCATTCCGCCCGCCAGATTGGGACTGTTTTTAAGCATTGTGGCGAACTTCCATATGCTGAAAGTCCTGTTTTTAAACCCTACCCGGTCCTGAAAATAGAATACATAATGCTCTCCTGTCAGAAGTAACCCTATCACAACAGGTATCAGCAACGGCGACAGCACCACAATTGCCAGCACAGACAACACCACATCAAAAAACCTCTTAAAAAACTTCCTGTACATACTCAACACTTTGACCTTTAGACCTTTAGACGTTAGACCTTCAGACCTTTTCTACATTTTAGAATCAAGTCCTTTACCCTTTTCTATGTGTTCAAAATCCGGAAGCCAGGTCTTCAGGATATCAACTATATCTGCCTTGGAAATATCGCCACTGTCAAACAGGTGTCTGAGTCTCGCGAAGATATCGTCTATCTCCGAAAAATCTCTCTTCAATGAGTTCTTAACAACACCCAGATTGATGAACCTGTCATTGTCAATTATCTCCCTGTCAGTATAAAACTCCTCATAAGGCTTTTCACCCGAAGTGTCTGTTTCGAAGAAGTAGACCGGATATTGTGTCGAATTTTCATTTAGCAGGAGCGCCTTCTGCCTTGCCTCCTCCTCTGTGTTGCAACTGTCTGCCCCCATGCCAATGTACCTGAGCAGATCGCCTGCTATGGCATCAAACGAGATCATATCACGCTCTTCTTCAAGTTTTGGGAAGATGATATCACCCGACGCACCCAGAACCGAGGCTACCATACAGAGTTCGCCCGACTCCTGAGGTGATACGAAAAATCGCCTGATGCCAAGGGGACAGGACCATGGCTGTTTTTTACTCAATCTCTCAATGAATCCCAGTGGTAAGCTGCCATTGGAGAAGGCTACATTGGCAAAGCGGGCAGTGGTTATCTTCAACCTCCCGGTGTAGGACATTATCAGCTCCTCCATCAGTTTCTTGCTGGCACCCATGATATTGACCGGATTAGCTGCTTTGTCCGTAGAGACACAGAAGAAATGTTCAGGCGGATATTCTAACAACAGGTCTAATAATTTTCGGGCTCGGAGAACGTTGTTCTCAAGCATTGCCTCTATTGAAAAAACATCCTTCTCGCTTCGCACGTGCTTGTGAGCCGCAAAGTTAGCCACGATGTTAAACGGCGCCATCGTCCTGAACATTTTCTCAAATACCTTATCTCCGTAGTTCATCGGATAGGTGATGAAATCTGCAGGAATATTATACTCATTGGAGCTTCT
>DNOQ01000478.1:5360-15237 GCA_003501665.1 Bacteroidales bacterium
CAGGACGTTTTGTTATATAGGTTCTTATGAAGTGGTCGAGATCTATTTGGGTGAACATAATATATTGTTTTAATAATGAAGAAAGTAGTACTAACCTGACATACTCTCAAGTGTTTTCCTGAGCCCGTCAATCGCATTAACTGGCATCTGAGATATTCCAAGTGCCTTTTCAAGCTTTTCATTGGAAACTATATAGTTCTCAGTTAACTTCTGCAATGTCTCCTTGTTAAACGGGAGATGCATAAATGAGCCTGCAGCGGCCAAAATATTAATAACTTTTTGGTTAATCTTCCAAATTTTTTCCCGTTG
This sequence comes from Bacteroidales bacterium, assembly GCA_003501665.1. GTDB lineage: Bacteria > Bacteroidota > Bacteroidia > Bacteroidales > VadinHA17 > LD21. The sequence goes on from DNOQ01000478.1 coordinate 5,670, forward strand.
TCCGGAAGCTTCGGCAATAATTTTTACAAGGTCATTTGTTGATACAGGATTATCATCAGCCATATTATAAATGCCTGAAGGGATATTTCTTTTAACCAGTTCATTTACCACAAAAGACAGGTTATCTATTGTTGTATAAGACCGATTGTTTTCAAAGGCTCCCAGGGGATAAGGAATTCCCTTCTTTACCATTTTCACCAGACTGGTCAGATTACCTTTATTGTTGGGCCCGTGGATCATGCAAGGTCTTAAAATATATAGCTGTTTAAAGTTAAGATCTGGGCGATGAAAGTGTATTACCTCATCTCCAATGCCCTCTGTTTCTGAGTTATATTCCCTCAGCGACTCATACCTTCCATACTCTTCTAACAAATACTTTTCGGCAGCTAACTTAGACTCCCCATAAGGCCCAAGAGGAGAGGGAGTGACATCTTCAATCAGAACTCCATCAACTTTATCTGCGGCTGCCTTTACACTGCTGAAATAGATAAACTTCGTTGCATCTGATTGAAGGAAATATTTAAAGATCTTTTTTGTGAGATCAGTATTAACTGCAAAATACTCACCTATGGCCGTTTGCTTTTTTGTATCGTGTGCTTTTCCGGCAAGGTGAATTATGACACTAATCTCAGGCCACGGTACCAACTCCAGGTTGTCCCATGAAAAAAAAGCAGAATAAGCTGTCCCGACAGACTCTTTAAGGTCAACTGCCATAAGGTTATAATCTATGAGGTCCCTGGCAAGGTTACTTCCAACAAATCCATAAGCGCCTGTAATGAGAATTTGTTTCATGCTTGACTTAAAATATTACATAAGTTGGTTATGCAATGATCCTTATCAAAATTGGAAGCGTAATATGAAAATCCCGACTGACCCATGCTTTCCAAAGCTTCCTTGTCAAGTTTTGAAATTCTCAAGACTTCATCTGCCAGGCCACGTGCGTTGCCAGCATTGACAACTGCACCACAACTTGCTTTTTTAATAATGTCAGCTCCTTCTCCATTTAACATTCCAATGACCGGTCTTGCGGCTGCCATATAAGCCTGCAGTTTAGCCGGAATTGTTAAATTAAAAATGGGTTCGTCTTTTAGCGAAACCAACATTACATCCGCTCTTTTAAATAATGCCGGCATTGCTTCCAACGGAAGTTTTCCAAGAGTGTACACTGTTTCTGCAAGATTGTTGGATGCGATATACTCTTTTACCCAGGATAGTCTTCGTCCATCTCCGACAAATACCCATTTAATATCTGAATATTCCCTTAATTCTTTGGCTGCTTCAAGAATAGAATCAAAATCTTGTGCTTCCCCAATATTCCCGGCAAACATAATTATAAAACCTTCTGGCAAGTCCGGTATCTGAGATTTGGGCGATGATAAGAATACATCTTCTCCCCAGTTAGGAAAATATATTAATTTCTCCTTATAATCACCCTTGGCGAGAATTGATTCTGCAAATCCATTTGAACTGATCAGGATTTTGTCTGAATTATTATAAATATAACGTGTAATTGATTCAAAGAATGATATTATTCTTCCATTCTTTACACCTCCTGCTGATATAAGGCTTTCAGGCCATAGATCCAATACCCAGAAGTATAACGGTGTTTTCCTGATTTTTTTCGCAATGACAGCAGGGATCCCCTGCGTAACAGGGGAATTTTCATGAACAATTATTGCATCATATTTCCTTCTTAAACTTAAAAAAGCCGCCCAAAATGAAGCAAAGAATGCAAAAGAGGAATAATTTAAAGCTAAACTCAACCCCGCACCCCAGGCTCTTGGCAATAATAAGGCTCTGTATATCCGTACCCCCTTTACTCTTTCAAGCCTTCTTTTAAATACACCATAACCTTTGTAATACTTTCCTGCAGGGTAATTTGGTATACCGGTTAATACGTCAACCTTATGGCCTCTTTTGGCTAATTCAAAGGCAATGTCATTGCTTTTGAAGTTTTCCGGGTAAAAGTATTGAGTAACTAAGAGAACCTTCATCTAAAATTATTAGATTCTATTCCCAATTGTTTAAAAAATAATGCTTTAACAGGCCTTCCTTTTCAGATGGAGTTGGATAATTAATCAGTACAGCACGGAATCTTCCCTTAAAAACGAAAAGGCTTCCTGCGGCTGTCCCGATAATCCCATGTTCCTTAATGAGAGAACCCATGTCATCAAGAGATCCTGCCCCGCCCAGAACAGTCATAGGAATATTAAGGACTTCCCGAATACTAAGGATTAATTGCCTGTCATAGCCTTTCATCATGCCATCGTCATCAATCGAATTAATAACAATCTCACCCGCTCCTGCTTTTTGAGCTTCCACGGCAAATTTTGTACAGTCCCTTCCTGTATTTTTTGTTCCGTTATGTGTCCAGATTTCATACTTATCACCGGCAAGTTTCTTCCTGACATCCAAAACCACAACTACACTCTGGTTTCCAACCCGCTCTGCAATAGCCGAAATGATATCAGGAGATTCTGTGGCAGCTGAACTGATGGCAATTTTTTCTACACCAAGACTGAATATCCGCTGGGCTTGACTAACGGTCTTAATACCTCCCCCATAACATAAAGGCATGCGGCACTCAAATGCCAGATTCTCAATCATCTTATAGTCAGGTTCGCGTTTATATGTCGTGGCGTCAATATCCAGAACAATCAGTTCATCAACTTCTTTCTCGTTAAGGATTTTTACAGCATTTATGGGATCGCCAACATACCTGGGATCTTTAAATCTGACTGTTTTTACCAGTCCATTATTATGCACCAATAGGCTTGGAATAATCCGTGGATATAACATGACTAAAGCTTAGAAAAATTGTACAGTAGCCTTATGCCGTTTGTATGGCTCTTTTCAGGGTGAAATTGTATTCCGTAGATGTTGGAATTATTAATCCCGCTTGCATACTTTACTCCATATTCGGATTTGGTAATAATGTCGTTCTCATTATTACAAACGAAATAGTAAGAATGCAGGAAATAAAATCTCGAGGTCTCGTTAAAACTTTCCAATAATGCATTATGCTTAACCGGAACAATATTGTTCCATCCCATATGCGGCAACCTGGTTTTGTAAGGTATCATTTCAGGATTGAATCTTTTAACGGTTCCATCTATCCAGCCTAAACCAGGCAAAACGCCTTCTTCACTTGAATTAGCCAGCATCTGCATACCAACACAGATTCCAATGACTGGCTTTTTATGTTCAATTACCTGCCTTTCCAGTTCCTCACGCATGCCTGAATCATTAAGCATTTGCATTGCATAATCAAATGCGCCGACACCAGGTAAAATGATTTTTGATGCATCTTTCAGATCTTCTGGCCGATGAGCTATTTTGGTATTGACATTAAGTCGTTTATACACATTCACAAAGGCGCGAATATTGCCAAGTCCATAGTCAACTATAGTGATCATTTATCGCGCTTTTTTACCTTTTCTACTCCAAAAAGATGCAGAAACATGGCTCCTAATCTGAAGATGTTTTGCTGATTTTTATAATCCCAATAGAACTTCTTTGGCAAAATAAAATAATGCTGAAGCTCATCCGGGGTTATGCCAAGCTTTGTTGCTATATAATTGAACTCATCCTTAATAGCGGCCGGTTCGTAAGCAGGATTCTTCAGCTTTTCAATCGCCTCTGCACGCGTCATCTGGCCAGTAAGAATCAAACTTGAATATTGTACTCTTCTTGTATCATATCCAAACCTTTCGGGCAGCCAGTATCCTTCATAAAACTTAGTAAATCTGGATTCAAAGTGTTTCTGAGGGTAAGCTTTCCAGTCATATTCCTTTTCCAGAAGTGCCATTGCTTCAGCTTTGACATAAGGAATATAATTTAAAGGTTTGACAACTTTAACCCCCCTGAAATATCTTAAATATATTTTGTGATTAAAAATGGAACTGAAAGGATAGGTCTCCATTCTGACGGTCCCGAATCTATGGATAATATCTTTAATGTGCTTCATATCAGTCCCGTAATAAAACCACTCCATTGGATACTGGACACATTCCGTTGAAAAATTGCCGCCGTTCAGGATGTATTTGATTTTATATTTCTCTGCAAACCGATACAATGTTGCAATAAAAGAATGATCCTGAGGAATGTCAATATGCGGAACGCCTGATTTAAAGAATGCATGCTGAAAATCCCTCATTTCCTCCCAATTGATCACTTCAGTATATAGATCAACCCCAAGCTTATTGATCATTACATTGATGTTATGAACTGCAAGTTCAGAATTCCACCCTCCATCCACGTGAAATACCAACGGTCGCAGTCCAAATTCCTTAACTGCCTGATGTAGCATATATGAGCTGTCAACCCCACCGCTAATACCAAGAAGACAGTCAAATTCTTTCCCTTGACCTGCTAATTTGACTTGATTAACGATTGTCTCTAATTCCTGCCTCCCTCTTTCATCGGTATGCCAATGGGCTTTTACATTATTTTCAAAATCATGGCAATGGTCACATACACAATTTTCATCAAATACAATATCTGGATCAGTTGTGTCCATAACACAATTGGTGCAAATCTGATAGTCCCTATTTTTTTTAGTCATTATTTTGAAGGAGTAATAATTACAATTCACATAAACATATTCAGCCTGCTATCATTTGTTTGTACATTTCCAAATATTCTGATAATCGGTCAACTCTGTTGTAATATTTAATAGCCCTTTCCCTGCATTGAGATGAATAAAACTCTTTGCCATTTTTCCTTATTCCTTCAATAGACTCTAGAAGTCCATCAATGTCATTCTTATTAACAACAAAACCTGTATTAACATCAAGAACTTCAGGGCAGGCAGTTGCATTATATACAATAGCTGGTGTACCACATGATAAAGCCTCAGCTGTTGTAAGTCCAAATGTTTCCTCAACTGAAAGATTAAGATACACATCTGCAGCCGCATACAGATCTCTAAGCTTTTCCATGCTTTCTGTCCGAATGATTCCAATAACGTTATTGGGTAAGTTTTTGATTTGGGATTTTCGCAATCCTACAAGTACTATAAAATCGTTTCGACCAATCCGTTTACTTAGTCTCATAAAATCATTAAATCCTTTCCTCTCTTCCCATGTGTTTGCGACTCCAAGTATCATGAAACCATCGCCAATTTTTAGACTTTTTTTAGTTGCTTGAGATTTCATAAGAGGAGTTTTTTTATACAAATCAACATTAACTCCGTTAAAAATAATCTTCCGAGGAGTATCTGCCAGGAATGAATTACCCACAATACTATCTAGCCATTCTGAAACGGTTACTATCATCATATTTGATACAGATGTGAATAGTTTTTTCTTAAGATAAAAATTTTTCTTTGATCTGTCAATGAATAAACTGGCAGGATATTCTTTTTTCTGGGGGCAATGATGACAATTCGTTTTCCACTTTTGACATCCTACATAATCGAAATAGCAGCAATGACCTGTTATAGCCCAGCAATCGTGAAATGTCCAAACCGTCGGAAGGTTTGCATTAGATAGATAATTAAACAATATTTCTATGTTGATATAATAACCATGCAAATGATGTAAATGAACAATATCAGGCTTTATTTTTTCAATTTTTTTTATAAGAACTCTAGTAGCTCTACAGGAACCCAGACCATGCCTATCGAACAATCTGGTGGTTATACCATGAATCAAAATCTCTAAGCTTGAGCCAATTCTGATTATTTGAGACGAACTAGACCGGGGAAAACGACCATGAGCGATATAACTTTTCCATCCCTGCTTCAGGACAAGCTCACCAATAGACTCGGCAATCGTTCCAGTTGAACCCCTGTTGCCTTCTACGACTATCTGTAAAAGTTTAGTCAAGTTAAATTACATTAGTTATGATTAGCAGCGTAATTTGCCATAGCAACAAATCTTTCTTCCATAACATCAACATTATATAGTTCCCTGACAATTTTTTGAACACTTTCTTTCATTCTATTTCGTTCACTCTGTTCATCCAACATCTGAATAATAGTCTGTGACAGACTTGAGATATCGTTGTAGATATAATTTCTACCTGTCAAGCCGGGCGTAAATGCGCCATATTCGGGGCCATGTAAAGTAGAACAATCGTGTGTAATAACAGGTAGTCCATATCCAAAAGCATGAAGCATGCTTAACCCTACAGAAGCAGGATGGACAAATAGTTGTGACGATAAGAAGTACGGAGCAAGTTTTTCCTCCTCATAAATCGGGCCTATAAATGAAACATGATCTTCAATCCTAAGCGTTCTTGAAAGATTTTTAAGACTTACTTCTTCGTGACCACCCCCGATTGCACACCATAATAGGTTAGGTATTTTCTCTACTATTTTTGGGATGGCAAAAAGTACTAGCTCAAATTTATTTTTAGGATCTAGTCTCGCCGTAGAGACTAAAACTATTCTACTTTCAAATCCATTAGTCAACTTCCATTCTTTCAATTTTTCCTCTGGCCATAATTGAATAACTTCTTCTATTTTCTTTTGATCCAGGCCGTTGTTCATTCCTAAAATAAATTGACTTTTAAATCCCTTAATTCTTAGGAATTCGGCCTCTTTATCTGTATAAACAAATATCAGTGGAAAAATCCGCGACCATATTAATCGTATATATTCAGCAAATTTATTGCCACGATATGAGTGGGCCATCGTCCAGAGAACTACCTTTTTGTTTATAATTCGAAGATAGGTTGCAAATAATGCGTCTGATAAAACACGTGGATTCCCATCAATAAAAACTACATCAAAATCATTAATTATCTCGCGCCATGGCAGAAACTGCCAGGCTATTTTCTCCTTTTTAGCAGATATATATTTGATGATTTTGACATTATCCTTGTATTGCTCGTGGATGGAAATCAGATTCATTCCGGGCATTGAATCCTGGCAAAACACCCTAACATAAATATCATTTCTTATGAAAAGCCTGTCGTAGAAACCTTTCCTATAGGTGGTAATGATGTTTGTAATTATAGCAATTCTTATCTTGATTTTCTCCATTAATATTTATTTAAAGCAATTTTTTCGTCTCTATATCAATCATATAAATCTGACGTGAGCCTTCATGAATTGAATCAAAAGCAATTTTGGTACCGTGCATATCCCACCTTGGATGTAGATCACAGTGTAATCCGCTTCGGGTAAAAGCCAGGTTCTTTTCTTGAATTCCTTTTAATATCTTAGTGTCTACACCAGAAAAGTATTTTTCACTATCTGATAAATCAGGCTTTTCTGTTATCATCTTAAAATGCCCCAAACCTATTTGTTTGTTCATTGGAAAATTATAAAGCATAAGGTTCCTGATGCCATCTTTATCTGGATAAGTGTCGGTTATGATCCAATCCCTGTTTAACGGGCAGAACATGGGATGGCCATCTTCGGTAAGAACACCATCTGCTATTTTATTATACGTGTTATCTCCTGAATCTTTAACCAGAATAAATCCGGTTTTAGCGGAGATTTGTTGTTTTATTAATGCTTTAACAATTTTTTTACCCGCCTTGGAAAACATAGATATATAAGGTAATGCAAGCAAACGGTTCGATCTTAATGATTCCAAATTACTGTTGACTCTCCCAAAAATAAAGATAGTATTATCATCTTTCCAGTCGAAATGACTTAAGTATCCGGTGGCCAAACATCGTATATCATTCCCATCTATTCCGATAGTCATTAGCCTTGTTAATTCGCCACCATCCGGCAATGGATATCTGTGTAAAAAAGCCAAACGTTTGTTTGATGGATTCAATAATAAATGAGTTAAATAATGATGCCCAAAAGATCTACTTGCCGATTTTTCTGGGACATCTGCGACTGCCTTGATGGAAACCAAAAGTTCCTTTCTGCTGCTATTTAGGTCACCAACCCAAATACCATCATTACCAGGTAAGGAGTCAAATCTGGTACTATCTTCAATACCTGGATAACCATAAGCGCCAAGACGGAAAAGTCGTGCATAATTAATTGAATATGCAAGGTCTCCATTTTTATTCAGATTATGACACGCAAATGGATAACTTGAGACAATTTTATTTGTGATGGTATCATAAACATCACAAGCCCATTTATTTTCTCTTATGTTGTTAACAATGAACTGGTTCGTTTCTCCAACCCATTGCGATCTTGCCCCTTGAGGAAAATTAAAGGCACTTGTTGAGCCTAATCTGAAAAACCTCCCTTCTTGGTTGACATAACCCAATCCGGCTAGTTCGAGGGGGAAAGGTGGTCGATTAATAACTTCTACTTCCAGACTTAGAATTTTGTCACCCTTATTATTCCATGCTGGGAGGTCATGAAACCCAAAAAAATGATGTTTGGGAGGCTTTGTTACAGAAATTACTTTAGCTTCCATTATTATTACTAACTTCCTTAATGAATAAATTAAGTTTCTGTGAGATTCCATCAATTGAAAACTCGGAGATCGTTCTCTTCTGTAGAACTAACGCCATTCTAGCACACTCTTGATAGTGCTCTATCACATATGTTATAGCCTGCCCTATTTCTTCTGGGTCTTCATTTTCATAAAAAGTCACTAATTTATTAAATTCATCATCAAAGCGACCGATTCTGCTGCTTACTATTGGACGGCCTGTAGATGCATATTCCATCATTTTAAACGGATAACCTGCACTTCCGGGTGGAACGCCCATATCACGAGTACTATTCAACAGGATATGTGCCTCATTGGACATAATCTTAATCAGTTCATCATGCTGAACAAAATCATGCAGAATTATTTTATGATACTTTGGAACTGTTGGTATTAATCCTACTGCATCCGTATCCAGTAATCCACTTCCATACAATGTTAATTCACAGGAATATTTAACAAATGATAGTGCTTTTATTATTAAGTCTGGCCCCTTACTATAGTGAAGACCTCCAGCAAGAAGGAGTTTTACCGGAAATCCATTTGATAAGGTTTTTTCTTTAAATACAATGTTATCTATAACGTCCTCGCTTATTGCACCTGGTATATGTACTTTAGTCTTAACATTGCTGGTGTTAAGCATCTCTTTACCTGTTATTATTGCAGCATCAATTTGTTTAATCACATGCCTGAATAGTCTCAATTTTAGCCACTCAAACTTATTTTTTTGGCCTTTTAGGGCTTTATTAAAAATATTGTCCTCGTATTCTAATATGCAGTACCTGTTACTAAAAATAGGTAGGCATAATGCTGCATCCCAGGATATATTATAAAACAGTAATAGGTCAAATTCTTGGTTTACCGATTTTTTCCGGAGTACTCGCCATAAAAGAATTGAGTTAATAAATGAGCACTTCCGAAAGCTTATAATCTCGGGATAAAAAATTTTGATTAATCCCTCTGGAAAGTAAACCACCTCTACGTATGACTTTATGAAGCGATTGCATATAGTAATTCCCGGGCTGAAGATAGTTACATCGTGACCTCCTTTTAGCAAAGCTCTCGCTATAGCGGTACTTTTAAATGTAGCTGATACAGAAAATCTTTTTTCATTGCAATATTGCTTAATAAAAAGTGGTCCTAAGTAATTTGAAATATAGGCGATTTTCATTTTTGCTCACTACAATAGTTGATCCTTATCAATACGTGTT